>NZ_JABULD010000856.1:0-3934 GCF_014060985.1 Pseudomonas sp. MD195_PC81_125 | reverse complement strand
CCATTGGAGAGTTCGGCATGCCAGGCATATCAGTCATGATCAGTTTTGCACCGGAAAACTGAGTGGTGAGATTCTCGGAAAAGTGCAGTTCAATTTTCGAAGGGGCCGCCGCATCCGAGCCTTCCGCCGGAGTGGAAGAAAGGAGCTTTGGATGTGCTTGAGCTACGGCACTCAGAAGCAAACCAGCAGTAAGTGCAACAGCTACGGTCGTAGTTTTAAGGAATGACATGCAAGACTCCTCACAGCAAGAGCTGTTGATTTGAGGTTTGTTTGGGAAGAACTAGTTTGTAATTTTCAATTTAAAACCACTGATGGTTAACTCGGAGCTTCCATCTCTAGTGCAGGTTGAACACGAAAATCTCGCTAAGCCCCAACGTCACAGTGCAAGAACACGATGCCACACGAACGCAAACTGTTCGATTACATTTCAGTCAGCTTGACACGCTGTTTGGGATCGAATTGGCGAAGGTCGCAAGTCTTAGAAACGAGACCGCACGCCGCAAATACTGGGGTATTCACTCATTCAAAAAATTACGAAACTGGATGCAGGCCCAAGTCGCGCTAACGCCGTTGATCACAAATGCGGCATTGCTCAGCTGACCTGCAAGTCAACACTAGGAAACTCGAGATGAAAGGCCGTTTTACCGTCACATGACGTACACCAGATTTTGCCATCATGCGCCTCAATAATTGATCGGGTAATCGACAAACCTAGCCCTGCGTTGCTTGGGCTTCCTTCCCTGCGCGCTGGGTCCACGCGATAAAAACGATCGAAGAGCTTTTCAAGATGTTCGGGGGCAATGGGTTCACCCTGGTTCTCCACGACGACCAATACCGACATCTCCTTCTGGAGGATTTCGACACTGATCATCTTCCCTTCCGAGGTGTAGCGAAGCGCATTAGAGAGCAGGTTAGATATAGCTCTGTGGAGCATAAGGACATCGCCTCGGACGCTGCCCCTTCCTGAAACCTTCAGTTCTATCCCTCGCTCATCTGCCAAAAGACGGTAGTATTCAAGCAGTTTCTCCACGACTTCCACCAAATCTATTGGTTTGTTCTCGTGGGTGATCAGACCATTGTCTGACTTCGCCAGAAATAGCATGTCATCAATCATCCGACTCATACGCTTCAAGTCATCAAGATTTGAGTACAGGTTGTCTTCGTATTCTTCTATATTCCTTTTTCTTGAAAGCACGACTTCGGTGTGGGTCATCAAGTTGCTTACAGGAGTCCGTAGTTCGTGGGCAATGTCTGCGGAAAAATTCGATAACCGGACAAATGCATCGTCGAGTCTGGACAGCATTGCGTTAAAGGACAGCACCATTTGCTGAAGTTCTTTAGGAACAGGCGCTAAAGGGATGCGCTCTTTTAGTGATTTTGCTGACATAGAGGCGGCGACCCGCGTGACCTGGCGAATAGGCCGCATGCCACTGCTTGCTACCATCCAGCCAAGCGCCGCACTGACCAGCGCGCTAATTACCAGCCCTATCCAAAACCAGCGCTCAAGCGTCTCGAAAAAGGACATATGCTGAGTAACGTCAAAGATCAAAATGACTGTCAACGGCTTGTCTTGCCCCGTCACAACGGCTTGTGCTGTCACGCCACGGAACATCTGCTCTTGCTCCCGCCACTCCCAGACGTTGTTGTTTGTGGTTGTGCGGAACTCCTTCGGAATATCTACCGGACCGGGATCTGCGAACAGCAGCTTGCCTTCACCATCGATTATTAGGGCCGTCAAATCCCGGTGAGCACCCAGCAGCGCTTCCAGCTCAGGCTTAAATTCGCTGAATTGATCGATGGTGTTCAACCCGGACAAAATTCTCTGGGTCGAGTGGAGCTTTTCGTTCAATGCCTGCTGATCCAGCATCTTAAAGTGATGCCGACTGAGGTTGTTGAAACTAAGTCCGGCGACCGTAAGCACGGCCGTTACCGCGAGCATGAACATCAGACTCATGCGAGTTGTCAGGGACATCCGATTCATTCCGACTCCGAATCAGGCGCGTCTAGCATGTAACCCATTCCCCTCGAGGTATGAATCAACTTGACCTCAAAGTCGTCATCTATCTTGGCCCTCAACCGTCTAACCGCAACCTCGATAACGTTGGTGTCGCTATCGAAGTTCATATCCCAAACCTGGGAAGCGATAAGTGACTTTGGCAGCACCTCCCCACGACGTCGCAGCAACAGCTCAAGCAACGCAAACTCTTTGGCCGTAAGGTCGATGCGCTTACCTGCACGAATGGCCCGACGCTTGAGTAGGTCCACCTCCAGATCAGCCAATTTCATGTAGGTTTGCGAAGGCGCGCTGTTACCGCGACGCAGCAACGTTCTGACTCGAGCAAGCAATTCAGAAAATGCGAAGGGTTTGATCAGGTAGTCATCTGCGCCGAGTTCAAGTCCTTTAACTCGATCTTCAACGCGGTCTCTCGCTGTGAGAAAGAGTACGGGGACGTCTTTCCCGGAAGCGCGAACCTTCTGCAGAACTTCCCAGCCATCCAATCCAGGCATCATGACGTCGAGAATCAACAGGTCATACGCTTCGCTCAAAGCGTGCTGAAGCGCCTCTTTTCCATTAGTAAAACGATCAACATTGAACCCCGCCTCGGTGAGTCCTTGCTGCAAATAGATACCTATTTTTGGTTCGTCTTCAGCGACAAGAAGTCTCATGAGGTCGTTCTCTGATAGTGATGAAGCGGAGTCTGCAACGAAAACCGGCAGCCAACCAGCAACTGACAGAAAAGTAATATTGGCTTCAGGTAGATGTCAGCGAGCGCTGTCTAGGGTTCAAGCATGAGTACTTCCTAGTGCTCGACCGACTCTTCAGCATGAAACGTTTAGGAGCCGGAAAACAATTCCATAAGGAGTTGCCCCATGAATCGCCTGAAAATTCTGTTTTTTGTGAGCTCAATACTCGTCTCAGCTTCTGTATGGGCTGAAAGTGGCGGAGACCGGGTTATAGAGCGTATGGAGGGTCTGCGCAACAAGGCAGAAGCTGTCCTGATACAAGCTGAAAACGCTCCTGAAGGTCAGCGTCATGTCCACATGACTGAGCATATGAAGATGCTGGGAGAGCTCATGAGCCAACTCCATAAAGATCATCCAGACGCCTCAATGTCTCCTCAGCAGCACCTCGCCTGGATGGAAAAGCACGACAAAATCGTCGATGACGTTTTGAACCAAATGCAGCGCGAGCACAAATTGATGCTTTCAGAGAATCATCAGTGAAAACCGGCTTCCAATGGGCTTTTTGAACAGTAACGTTAAATACGGCGTCATTTGGACGCCGTGCTTTTTTGAAAACTGACAGAAATGTAGTGTTCAGGTCAGTTAACTGGCAGCTCCATGTCTTTAGCATAGCCAGTGCTCCCACTCCTCTTACTCTCGAGGTCACTATGAAAGCTAAGCTCGTTACCCCTGTCATCGCAGCAATCACTCTCCTCTTCGGTGCTACGGCTATGGCCAGCGCAGGGCATGGGAAAGAGGACATCGGCCAGCCTGGAGTCGCCTCTCAGGTTACTCGTACGGTGGAGGTCGAGATGGGCGATATTTTCTTCAAACCTGAAAGCATCGACGTTAAGCCTGGTGAAACCATTCGATTTGTCCTTCGCAATGATGGTTCGCTGCTGCACGAGTTCAACATCGGCAAAGCCTCTGCTCATGCAGCACACCAAAAAGAAATGGCAAGCATGTTCCAGAACGGGACGCTTAACCCCACCGGTACCGGAAAAACGATGAGCGGTATGAGCCACAGCATGGGTGGAATGAAGATGGTCGGAATGGAGCACAACGACCCGAACAGCGTCCTGATTGAGCCTGGCGCAACCCAAGAGCTGATCTGGACCTTCAACAACAGCACAGGCCTTCAGTTTGCCTGCAATGTGCCCGGACATTACCAATCGGGAATGGTCGGTCAGTTTTGACCTGAAAATAAGCC
>NZ_JABULD010000855.1:0-833 GCF_014060985.1 Pseudomonas sp. MD195_PC81_125 | reverse complement strand
CATAGTAATAAATAGCTGGAAAATCTAGTACTCGTCGACGCTGAGCAGTTGGGGTCATAGAACCAACAGAAAGGTCCCACCTGCCTTGCCAGTTACCAGCCGTGATAACATCCCAGCTTGGGGTGACAAAACGTACATTGACGCCAATCCGTTTGGCTATTTCACGCGCAACTGCCACGTCAAAACCATCGAGATTGTTTCCTTCTGCCAAGAAGGAAGCAGGCGGATTAGCTACGTCAGTTGCTACAACCATTTCTTTATTTTTTTCGATTCTGTCCCATGCTTGCCCTGCATGGGCGGCAATAGACGTAGATGTCAAGAATATGGCCAGCGCTGAAATCACAAGCCGTTTAGCTAAAGCGTTAGTTTCTTGAGTAGTCCTCATTGCTATTTCCTCTTGGATTTATTATGGAAAATCTCTTCTTTATAATCTATTAAGAGTTGTATGAAACGCAGACGTATTTCATTTCCGTATATTCGGCTGTGCCATGCCTGGAACCCTCCCTTCCAAGCCCCGACTGTTTCCACCCACCGAACGGGATAGGGGGACCTGTAAAACTAGGGGTGTTAACTGCAACCATCCCATATTCAAGACTGCTAACAAGTCTTGTAGACCGGGCGAGGTCGTTGGTATATACATAGGCCGCCAAACCCATTTCTGTGTTATTAGCGCGCTTAACTACCTCGTCTTCACTATCAAACGGTAGAATTGCAGCCAAAGGACCAAATATTTCGTCGGTAGCGATCAACATGCCATCAGTCACATCAGCTAAAACGGTTGGTGAAACAAATGAACCAATTGAACAATCCGAATGATGAGCGACTACACATGC
>NZ_JABULD010000472.1:0-16431 GCF_014060985.1 Pseudomonas sp. MD195_PC81_125 | reverse complement strand
GGTTGGCATCCATGGCCCGGCGCTTGATCAGCAGCTTTCTGGCGCGAATGTCCAGTTGTGACATCGGTTGATGAACCTGCCAGAACAGATAGTTGGTATTGAGTACCAACTTGATAAAGCGGATATGGCTGAGTACCACCACCAGCTCGTCACGGGTGTTCTGACTGACCGGCAAAATATGCGAGTTGAAGGTTTTGCCACTCAGCGCGGAAAACTGCTTCAACAATGCGGCATCTTTTTCCAGCGCTGCAAGTCCCGCTTCAACCTGGGTCAGTTGAGAACGCGCGAGCAACGGCGCAGTCAATCGCCGCCATGCCTCCTGCACACTCCCGGAAAACGCCGTCTGCACAAGCACCACTGGCTGTTCCTCAAGACTCCAGCCAAACGACCAGAGGATGCCGGCAAAATGATCGAACCACTGCGCAGGCTGAGTACTGCTGTTATAAACGCCGTCCGCCTTGATCTGCGCGAGATAAATGCAGTGCTTCACAAAGTTGTTATCGGCCTCGGCCCGACCTTCCAGGCCGGTGAATAACATATTGTTAACGGCCACTGCGTTATTCTGACTTAAACGTGTATTGGAACTGATATCCATATCATCTCCTGCCAACTTGGCATTGGTTATTTATCGTTCTATTGCGCCAGACTTATTAAATAACTGACCTGAAGCAAACTAACAAAAACAGCAGTTGAAAAAACCAATATTGCTCAACAACACATTTCCGGTCGGCTCTCGCCCCCCTGCGACGACAGACCCGCGTCAGATGCCGGCCGCCGCGTTATCATGCCGCCCTTGAAGATCTACCCTGGATTTAAGGAACGGCATGACACCCTGGCTGACGGTTGTGGGAATCGGTGAAGACGGCTTCAAGGGCCTGGGCAAAAATGCCCGGCGCGCCCTGATGGGCGCCTCGCGGATCATCGGCGGCCAGCGGCAACTGGACTTGCTGCCGGTATGCATACGCGGTGAACGCGCGTTGTGGCCAAGCCCGTTTTCCCTCGCGCCGGTGCTGGAGCAGCGCGGCGAAACGGTGTGCGTGTTGGCCAGTGGTGATCCGATGTTCTACGGCGTCGGCGCCAGCCTTGCGCGGCACGTGCCGAGTGCCGAGATGCTGATCCTGCCGGCGCCATCCTCCTGTTCGCTGGCCGCCGCCCGACTCGGCTGGCCGTTGCAGGATGTAGTGACACTGTCGCTGGTCGCGCGACCTTTGGCGGCACTCAATGCGCAACTGTTCAGCGGCGTACGCCTGTTGCTGCTGAGCAATGACCGGCAAAGTCCGGCGGCGGTCGCGGCGTTGCTGCGTGAGCGCGGATTTGGCGGCAGTCGCCTGAGTGTTCTGGAACACCTGGGCGGCGACGCCGAGCGGCGTATCGACGGCACTGCCAATGACTGGAACGACCCGGAGATTGCCGATCTGAATGTGATCGCCATCGAATGCCTGGCCGATGCGCACGCACCGCGCCTGTCGCGTCTGGCCGGACTGCCCGACTCGGCATTCCAGCACGACGGGCAACTGACCAAACGCGATGTCCGCGCCATCACCCTCGCCCGCCTTGCGCCGATCCCCGGCGAACTGCTGTGGGATGTCGGCGGCGGTTGCGGCTCGATCGGCATCGAATGGATGCGCGCGCACCCCAGCTGCCGTGCCATTGCCATCGAGGCGGACGAAGGCCGACAGGCCTTGATCGAACACAACCGCGACGCGTTGGGCGTACCCGGTCTGCAATTGGTGCGGGGCCGCGCACCGCAGGCGCTCGCCGGGCTGGAGCGCCCCGACGCGATCTTCATCGGCGGCGGCGTGACCCGTGAGGGCGTGTTTGCAACCTGCTGGGATCAACTCAAACCCGGTGGTCGACTGGTGGCCAACGCCGTGACCCTGCAAAGCGAAGTCACCCTGATGAACTGGCGCGAACGCCATGGCGGCGAACTGACCCGAATCCACGTTGCCCAGGCGCAGCCACTGGGTGAGTTCGACACGTGGCGGCAGGCGCTGCCGATCACCTTGCTCGATCTGGTCAAACCCCTCGATGCGTGACGAAACCGCCGAACAACCCGCGCCGCTGCGTAGCGGCCTGACCACCGGCAGCTGCGCCACCGCCACCAGCCTTGCCGCCGCGCGCCTGCTGCTCGACGGCACCTCGGCGGACGCGGTGCAGATCGTCCTGCCCAAGGGCAAGCAGGTGCAGATGCGCCTGGAGTTTTGCCGTTTGACCGCCGACGGCGCCGAGGCCGGAACGATCAAGGACGCCGGCGACGACCCCCGACGTGACCCACGGTGCGCTGCTCTATTCGCACGTGCGGCTGCTGGCCGACCCGGGAATTCGCTTCGTCGCGGGCACAGGTGTCGGCACCGTGACCCGGCCGGGGCTGGTGCTCGGCGTCGGTGAGCCGGCAATCAACCCGGTGCCGCGCAAGATGATCAGCGATCACTTGAGCCTGCTCGCCGCCGAAAGCGGTTATGGCGGCGGCTTCGAGGTCACGGTCAATGTCGAGGGCGGCGAAGCGCTGGCGCTGAAAACCATGAATCCACGGCTGGGCATTCTCGGCGGGCTGTCGATTCTCGGCACCAGCGGTATCGTCCGGCCGTTTTCCTGTGCGGCGTACATCGCCTCGATCCACCAAGGCATCGATGTGGCGAAAACCAATGGTTACCTGCACATCGCCGCGTGCACCGGCAACGCCAGCGAAGACACCATGCGCCGGGTCTACAACCTGCCCGAAATCGCCTTGATCGAAATGGGCGACTTTGTCGGCGCGGTGCTCAAGCATCTGCGCAAAGTGCCTGTGGATAAACTCAGCCTGTGCGGCGGCTTCGGCAAGATCAGCAAACTGGCGGCCGGGCACATGGATCTGCACTCGCGCCATTCCAGCATCGACCTGCCGCAACTGGCCGAATGGGCGGCGGCGATTGGCGCCGATCAGGCGTTGCAACAGAGTATTCGTGAAGCGAATACCAGTCAGCAGGCCTTGGCGATGGCCAGTGCGGCAGGCATTGCCCTCGGCGATGAGGTCTGCCGCCACGCGCTGAATTTCGCCCGCAGCGTGGTGCCGGCGAAGGTTCAGGTCGAGGTGTTTGCGATTGATCGCCAGGGCGGCATTGTCGGCCACGCCGGAGGTTTTGCATGAAGCGCATTCTGTTGCTGGGCGGCGTCACCGAAGCCCTGGCCATCGCCCGTACGTTGGGGCCAGAACACATCTACAGCCTGGCCGGCGTGGGCCGGGTGCCGACCGACCTGACCTGCCAGGTGCGCGTCGGAGGCTACGGCAAGGCCGAAGGGCTCGCGCAGTTCATTCGCGACGAAGGCATCGACCTGCTGCTCGACGCGACCCACCCCTACGCCGCGCAAATCAGCCACAACGCCGCCCGCGCCGCGCAATTGAGCGGCATCCCTTGCTGGGCCTTGCGCCGCCCCCGCATGGCAGCCGCAACCGGGCGATGACTGGCGCGAAGTCAGCGACTGGGCCGAACTGACCGCAGCCCTCAAACCGTTCCGCCGCCCGCTGTTCACCCTCGGCCGCGAACCGCTGCAACACCTCGATGAAATCCCTGCCAGCCAGTTCTGGACCCTGCGCGCGCTCGACGTCTACCCCGGCAACGAACGCTGCGAAGTGATCGGCGCCCGTGGGCCATTTCTGCTTGAGGACGAACGCGCACTGTTCGAGCGCCGGCAGATCGATGTCCTGATCGCCAAGAACAGCGGCAGCACCGCGACCGAACCCAAGCTGGAAGTGGCGCGGGAGTTGGGGGTGCCGGTGATTGTGTTGAAGCGGCCGGTGTTGCCGGGGGTTGATCGGGAGTTTCTGACGACGTCTGAAGTCTTCGCTGCCCTTGCCGCCTTCACCCGGCTTTAGCCAGGTGCAGATTTCGAATACGCCTTCGCGGGCAAGCCCGCTCCCACAGTGGTCCGCGCCGACTGCATAGTTTGTGTATGCCACGGATCCTGTGGGAGCGGGCTTGCTCGCGAAGGCGCCGGTACTGTAATCCTCTCTCCAGCGCCCTACAGCTAAACCGGATGCTACGTACAACCACTTAAAGAACCACTGACTGTCTGCATTAAATGCCCGGTTTTATGCTCACCGCTTTTGAGCCCAAAGGTGAACATTGCGATGACCGAAAAATTCACCCGTTTCGACGCCGCCGAATACCTCAAAACTCCTGAGGATATGGCGGCGTATCTGGACGCTTGCTTTGATGATGATGAAGGCGATGGCGTGCTCATCCGTGCAGCACTGAATGACATAGCCCGAGCTCAGGGCATGACACAGGTGGCACGTGATGCTGGCCTGGGTCGTGAAAGTCTCTATAAAGCGCTGAGCAGCACTGGTAACCCAGAATTCGCAACTATCATGAAGGTCATGAAGGCTTTGGGTTTGAGATTGCACGCCGTCGCGGTTTGATTGATCTGCGACACCAAACCGCACGACGCCTTTTTACTTATCGGCCCTGATCAGGCTAAATAGCCCGCGTCTGATCGCCCACCCAACGGATCTGTCCCATGAACCGACACCGGCTCGCATTTGCCTGGATCGCCTGCTTTGCAGTGCTGTTCAACATGCTCGCCATGCCGATGACCGGGGCGCTGGCGCAGGCGGCCAATTCACCGGCCGAACAGGTGCTGTGGAGCAGTTTCTGCACCGGCAGCGGGACGAAAATGGTGGCGATCAACATCGGCACCCCGGAGCAGAAAGCCCCGTCCAACGACAGCCATGCCAACATGCAGCATTGCTGGTGCTGCTCGGGTTCAGCGCCGCTGGTAGCGTTGCCGGGGCATGCGCCGCAGCTGTATTTTGCCCGCTTCGAAAGCAATCGCAGCGTGGCCCCGCCCTCGTTGCAAACACCGACACCGCGCCAGCAATGGCCGAGCCTTAATCCGCGCGCCTCGCCTCTGGTTTGATTTGTTCTCGCAATTGACCTGCGTATCAAATCGTTCTGGAGAACTGCCATGTTGAACAAACTCTTCGTCATCGCTGCGCTGTTGCTGCCGGCGTGCTTCGCCCATGCCCACGAATACAAGGCCGGCGAGTTGGAAATCGCGCACCCGTGGTCGCAGGAGCTGCCGCCCAACGCGCCGACGGTTGCCGCTTACTTTGTGATCAGCAATCCCGGCAAGGCCGACGATCGCCTGCTCAGCGTCGACTCGCCGATCACTGACAAGGCTCAGTTGCACGAGCATGTGATGCAGGGCGATCTGATGAAAATGCAGCAAGTGCCCAACGTGGTGATTCCGGCCGGCGGCAAAGTGACGTTCGCGCCGATGGCCTATCACGTGATGCTGCTCAATCCGAAAGACCGCAGCCTGCTCAGCGACGGCAAACGCTTCCCGCTGACCCTGCATTTCGAGAAGGCCGGCAACGTTACCGTCGAAGTCGCGGTGCAGAAGAAACCGCCGGAAACCAAGGCACACGATCACGCCCAGTAACCGATCCGGCTGACCACGCCCGTGCGCCCGCAACGCGCCGGGGCGTCCAGCAAGCATCGCCAGAGCCAGGCTCTGACCCGCGGTAGCTGGATCGCCCTGTTCGCCATGTTGATGATCTTCATCGGCCCGCTGATTTCTCAGTCGATGCCGATGGATCAGCACGCCTCGAGTTCCATGCCGATGAGCATGGACATGGCCATGCCGGGTATGGATCACGCCGCGCACGGCGCACAACCGGCTGCCGAACACTGTCCGCCGCAATCCTCGCACCACGCCCTGTGGGAAAAGTGTGGTTATTGCAGCCTGCTGTTCAACTGCCCGGCGCTGACCGGTGGCGGCACGTTCGCCACATTCAGCATCGCCCAAGTCAACACCTTCGTCCCATCCTCCCCGCGTCTGGGCCATGCCCGACAGAACTTCTTCCCTGGCGCCCGCACCCGCGCCCCGCCCATCGCCGCGTAAACACCGCACCTTTGATTGCACACGGTCGAGAAGACAGCTTCAGGCTGCCGGCCGTGTCGTTTACGACTGTTTGATGGAAATTGTCATGTCCAGGTTTTCTGCTGTTCCACGCCCGGGTTCTGCCCAGGCGTCCTTCGCGCTGAACGCATCACGCATTCGTTTCTCGCACGCCACCGCCGCCCTTTGCGGCGTCCTGCTGTCCCCGCTGGTGCTGGCCGATGACCACGCCGGTCACGTTGATGAACTGAGCCCGACGGTGATCACCGCCATCGCCCCGAGTTCACCGCTGACCATCGTCACCAACCCCAAGGACCCGCGCCAACCGGTGCCGGCCAGCGATGGCGGCGATTACCTGAAGACCATTCCCGGCTTCGCCCTGGTGCGCAATGGCGGCACCAATGGCGACCCGGTGCTGCGCGGCATGTTCGGTTCGCGGCTGAACATTCTCACCAACGGCAGCATGCTGCTCGGCGCCTGCCCGGGGCGGATGGACGCACCGACCTCGTACATCTCGCCGGAAACCTACGACAAGCTCACGGTGATCAAAGGCCCGCAAACCGTACTTTGGGGCCCGGGGGCATCGGCGGGCACGATCCTCTTCGACCGTGAGCCGGAAAGCTTCGGCGAACTCGGCACACGGGTGAATGCCAGCGTGCTGGCCGGCTCCAACGGGCGCTTCGACAAGGTCGTCGACGCCGCTGCCGGCGGGCCATTGGGCTACGTGCGGGTGATCGGCAACACCGCGCATTCCGACGACTATCGCGATGGCAACAACGACAGCGTGCCGTCGCGCTACGACAAGTGGAACGGTGACATCGCCGTCGGCTGGACCCCGGACGCCGACACCCTGATCGAACTCACCGCCGGCAAGGGCGATGGCGAAGCGCGCTACGCCGGACGCGGCATGGACGGTTCGCAGTTCCTGCGCGAAAGCCTCGGCCTGCGCTTCGAAAAATCCAACATCACTGACGTGCTGGAGAAACTCGAAGCCCAGGTCTATTACAACTACGCCGACCACGTGATGGACAACTACACCCTGCGCACGCCGTCCGGCACCGGGATGATGGCCGGGCCCATGGCCTCCAACGTCGACCGTCGCACCCTCGGCGCGCGGATCAAAGCGACCTGGCGCTGGGCCGACATCCAGCTGATCACCGGCCTCGATGCGCAGACCAACGAACACCGTCAACGCAGCGGCATGGGCATCGACACCTACAAAAATCAGCCGTACACCAAGGACGCCGATTTCCATAACTACGGCGTGTTCAGCGAAATGACCTGGTACGCCGCCGACCGGGACCGGCTGATCACCGGCGCCCGAATCGACCGCGCCTCGGCCAAGGATTACCGGCAGAGCATTGGTTCGGGAATGATGAGCCGGCCAAATCCGACCGCCGACGACACCCGCGCCGACACACTGCCCAGCGGCTTCGTGCGCTACGAGCATGACCTGGCCGACACACCGGCCACGCTGTACGCCGGCCTCGGTCACGCGCAGCGCTTCCCGGATTACTGGGAGCTGTTTTCACCGAAGTCCGGCCCGGCCGGTTCACTGAATGCGTTCGACTCGATCAAACCGGAAAAGACCACCCAGTTCGACTTTGGCGTGAACTACAAGACCACCGAACTCGAAGCCTGGGCCTCGGGCTACGTCGGTGTGGTGCGCGACTACATCCTGTTCGACTACACGCCAACGATGATGGGCATGAGCACTTCGCGCGCGGAAAACATCGACGCACGGATCATGGGTGGCGAACTCGGCGCCGCCTACAAACTCACCGATAACTGGAAAGCCGACGCGACCCTGGCGTACGCCTGGGGCAAGAACAGCAGCGATGGCAAGGCCCTGCCGCAAATGCCGCCACTGGATGCCCGCTTCGGCCTGACCTACAGCGAAGACCACTGGAGCGCCGGGGCGCTGTGGCGCGTGGTCGCGGCGCAAAACCGCATCGACCAGAACAAAGGCAACGTGGTCGGCAAGGACTACGACAAGAGCGGCGGCTTTGGCGTGTTCTCGCTCAACGGCGCCTACCGGATCAACAAGAACTGGAAGGTCAGCACCGGCGTCGACAACCTGTTCGGCAAGGCTTACGCCGAGCACCTGAACCTGGCCGGTAACGCCGGTTTCGGCTACCCGGCCAACGACCCGCAAGCGATCAACGAGCCGGGGCGCACGCTCTGGACCAAGGTCGACATGAGTTTCTGACAAGAAAAAATCAAAAGATCGCAGGCTCCTGCAGGGGAGCGCGTAGATCCTGTAGGAGCTGCCGAAGGCTGCGATCTTTTGATCTAAAAAAATGATTCGCCAAGCGGAGCAAACGTGATGCAAAAGCCCAAACCGAATTTCTACAACCTGGCCTGGCGCTGGCATTTCTATGCCGGATTATTCGTCGCGCCGTTCATGGTGATGCTGGCCCTGACCGGCATCGTCTACCTGTTCAAACCGCAACTCGACTCACTGATGTACAGCAGCCTGCTCAAGGTTCCGGCCGGGCATCACACGGTGCCGGCCGATGACCTGCTGCAACGGGTCAAGAGCGCTTATCCACAAGGTCAGATCACCCAATACCTGCCACCGGCCAACGCCGAACGCAGCGCTCAGTTTGTCGTCAAGCATGCAGATCGCGAACTCAACGTGTTCATCGATCCGTACCACGGTGACATCCTCGGCGAGCAGGATGCCAAGCAGAATCTGCAAGCCATCGCCCGCGCCATTCACGGCGAGTTGATGATCGGCACCGTGGGTGACCGCTTGATCGAACTCGCCGCCGGTTGGGGTGTGGTGTTGGTGGTGTCCGGGGTGTTCCTGTGGTGGCCGCGCGGGCAGGCCGCCGGGATTCTGTGGCCACGGCTGAACAGTCGCGGTCGGGTGTTGTGGCGTGATCTGCACGCCGTCACCGGGTTCTGGGGCGCCGCACTGTTGCTGGTGATGCTGCTCAGCGGCATGACCTGGACCGGCTTCTGGGGCAAGCAATATGCCCAGGTCTGGAACGTGTTCCCGGCCGCGATGTGGAACAACGTGCCGACCTCCGACATCGAGGCCGGCAGTCTCAACAACGCCGCGCGCCAGACCGTGCCATGGGCGATGGAAAACACGCCGATGCCGATGTCCGGCGACCACGCCGAGCACATGGCCCACGGCGGCATGCAACACGGTCCCGCAGCGCCCGCGATCAGCCTGCAAGACGTGCAGAACATCGCCATTGAGCGCAAGGTCGAACCCGGCTACAGCATCACTCTGCCGACCACCGCGACCGGGGTATTCACCATTGCCGTGTTCGCCGACGACCCGCGTAACGATGCGACCCTGCATGTCGATCAGTACACCGGCAAGGTCCTCGCCGATGTGCGTTTCGAGCAGTACGGCGCGGTGGCACGGGCCACGGAAATCGGTGTGATGCTGCATGAGGGCAAGATGTTCGGCACTTTCAATCAGATCGTCGTGCTGCTGATCTGCCTGATGATTCTGCTCAGCGCCGTCAGCGGTGTGGTGATCTGGTGGAAGCGTCGCCCGCAAGGCAAGTTCGGCGTGCCGCCGCTGCGCCATGACCTGCCGAAATGGAAAACCGGCGTGACGATCATGCTGGTGCTGGCCGTGATCTTTCCGCTGGTGGGCGCTTCGCTGGTGCTGGTCTGGCTGCTGGATCGCCTGCTGTTGTCGCGTCTGGGCCGCCAAGCTGAATCCGCCTCAACTTCAACGTGAAGCAGGCGAGATGCGCGTTTCAGACAGATCTTTAAACTGCCGGGGTTTAAACTCCGGCAGATTTTAGTGTTACTGTATAACGCAAATATGCCGCTCTGCCCGCGATCAAAAGTGGCGGGCTTTCTTTTGAAGAAGTGATTCACCGCCCCGATGAACAAGTACCTCTTGTCCAGCCTCTGCCTGTTCGCCCTGAACAACGCCAACGCCGACAGCCAGCCGCTGACGCTGCCCACCGGCACCATCAGCGCTCCGGCCATGGATGACGAAAACGTCAGCCTGACCACGCCGACCTCCGCCGGTTCGCGCATGAACCTGACGGCCATGGAGACCCCGGCCAGCGTCGAAAGCCTTAGCGGCGAGCAGGTGCGCGCCCGTGGCGATCGCAGCGTGCAGGGCGCCGTGTCGCGCAGCACCGGCATCAGCCGCACCGGCACTCCGGGCGATGGCGGCACCTCGTTGCAGGCACGCGGCTTTACCGGGCAGAGTTCGGTGATGCAGCTGTATGACGGCAACCGCATGTACACCGGCATGGGCACCGTGACCTTTCCGGTCGACACCTGGTCGGTGCAGCGCGTCGACGTGCTGCGCGGCCCGGCCTCGGTGCTGTACGGCGAAGGCGCGACCGGTGCGGTGGTCAACGTGATTGCGAAGAAACCGTTCGAGGGCGACATCGAAAACCACTTGCGCCTCGGCTATGGCTCCTACGACCGTCAGCAGCAGGCGTTCGACAGCGGCGGCTCGCTGAGCGACACACTGAGCTATCGCCTCAATCTCAATCGTCTGCGCAGCAACGGCTGGGTCGATCGCGGTGATTCCTCCGGCGACTTCATCAGTGCCGCGCTGCGCTGGCAGGCCGCCGACGACCTGGCCTTCACCCTCGCCCACGATTACGGCGATCAGCGCCCGCAGAACGACTTCGGCACGCCGTTGATCAACGGCCAATTGAAAGACAGCCTGCGCTACAAGAACTACAACGTGCGCGACGACCAGCAGCACTACAACGATCAGTGGACGCGCCTGACCACCGATTGGCAGATCAACAACGCCGTCAGTGCCAGCAACGAGCTGTACTACCTCAAGGCCCGGCGCCGCTGGCAGAACGCCGAGAACTACAACTTCGACACCGCCACGCAACAGCTCAGCCGCAGCGGCTACTTCGGCATCGGCCACCAGCAGGAACAGGTCGGCGACCGCCAGACCTTCACCTTCAAGCACTCGCTGTTTGGCCTCGACAGCCAGACCGTGACTGGCGTCGATTACAACCGCATCCGCTTCCAGCTCAACAGCAACTCGCCGTTCAACGACGTGTTGCCCAACGGTCAGCCCTTGGATCTGTATCACCCGCAGCCGGGCTATTTCGAAAGCGCCAATCCGTACCGCGACCAGTTCGACAGCACCACCAAACAGATGTCAGTGTTCGGCGAAAACCGCACGCAACTCAGCGAGCGCTGGTCGCTGGTGACCGGCGTGCGCCGTGACTACGTACAGGTGGATCGCAACAACCTGGTCGACGACAGCCAGAGCGACAAGACCCTGACCGGCAATAACTGGAAGGCTGGACTGGTGTTTGCCCTGACGCCCGAGACTTCGTTTTACGCTCAGGTCGCGACCAGCACCGACGGCATTGGCGGCCTGATATCCCTGAGCCCGAGTCAGCAGCAATACGACCTGTCGACTGCACGCCAGACCGAGGTCGGCCTGAAGCAGTTGTTCTGGGATCAACGCGGCGAGTTCACCCTGGCGGCCTATCGCATCGTCAAAAAGAAGCTGCTGACCGACGATCCGGGCAACCCGACGCTCAAGCAGCAGGTCGGTCAGCAATCGTCCAACGGTCTTGAAGCCAGCCTCGACCTGCAACTGCCGCACGCCTGGCAACTGCAGGCCAACGCGGCGATTGTGAAGGCCAAGTACGATGATTTCTCCGAAGTGGTCAACGGACAGGCGCTGTCGTACAACGGTAATCGCCCGGTGGATGTACCGCGTCGAACTGCCAATCTGTGGCTGAACAAAAACCTCAGTGATGATCTGAAGGCTGGCGCCGGCGTGCGTTATGTCGACGCGCGCTACGCCGACATGGCCAACCGCAACGAGCTGCCGAGTTACACCGTGGTCGATGCGACGCTGGCGTGGCAAGCCTTGCGCAACACCACGCTGGGCCTGCAGCTGAACAATCTGTTTGACCGCCGGTACGCACAAAGCCAATACAATGACGGCCAGCAATGGATCCTCGGCGAGCCGAGGTCGTTCTTCGTCACGGCGGATTACACCTTTTAAAAGCTCAAACATTCCTGTGGTGAGGGGATTTATCCCCGATCGGCGGCGAAGCCGTCGCAATCCGATGAATACAGTCTTCTGACAAATCGTGATTACAGGTTTTGGGACCGCTGCGCGGTCCATCGGGGATAAATCCCCTCACCACAAATGATGTAATGAATTCAGGAATTTGATGACCTCGCTAAATCTCGCCAACCTTGCCTGGACACCCCTGGGCCACGGCCACTGCCATCACCAGTTCCAGCTGCGTGATGCCTCGTTGCAGGTGGCCGCCGGTGAGTTTGTCGGGCTGATCGGCCCCAACGGCAGCGGCAAGACCAGCCTGCTGCGCTGCGCCTATCGCTTCAGTCAGCCGGAAAGCGGCGAGGTCAGACTCGATCACCACAACGTGTGGAAGCAATCCTCGCGCTGGTGCGCGAAACGCATCGCCGTGGTTCTGCAGGAATTCCCCGATGCTTTTGGCCTGACCGTCGAAGAAGTGGTCGCCATGGGCCGCACGCCGCACAAAGACCTGTTCGATGGCGACACGCTGGAAGATCGCAATCTGGCGACGCAAGCGCTCAAATCCGTCGGCCTCGACGGCTTCGAAGACCATGCGTTCGCCACGCTGTCCGGCGGTGAGAAGCAGCGGGTGATCCTTGCCCGCGCCCTGACCCAGCAACCGCAACTGTTGATCCTCGACGAACCGACCAACCACCTCGACCCGCGTTATCAGCTCGAACTGCTGCAGCTGGTCAAACGTCTGCAGATCGGCACCCTCGCCAGCATCCACGACCTGAACCTGGCCGCCGCGTTCTGTGACCGACTGTACGTGATCAACCACGGCCGGATCGTCGCCAGCGGCACGCCGCCAGAAGTACTGACCACCGAGCTGCTGCGCGACGTATTCGGCGTCGAGGCGTTGATCGACTCCCATCCCCTCCACGGCTACCCGCGAATCACCTGGATAACCCGACCATGACCGTGCGTTCCCTGCTTTGCGTCGCTTTTTTGTTGTGCAGTGCCCAGGCCTTGGCCGAAGCCACGAAGTACCCGCTGACCGTCCCCAGCTGCAACCGCGAAGTGACCTTCAATGAAGCGCCGCAGCACGCGGTCAGCCACGACATCAACATGACCCAGATGATGCTCGCCCTCGGCCTCAAATCGCGCATGGCCGGTTACAGCGGCGTCAGCGGCTGGAAGTCGGTGACGCCCCAGATGCAGTCGCTGCTCGACGGCTTGCCGGAGCTGGCCGCGAAATATCCGTCGGTGGAAACCCTGCTCAACGCCAACGTCGATTTCTTTTTTCGCCGGCTGGGATTACGGCATGCGCGTCGGCGGCGATCTCACCCCGCAGACCCTGCAACCGCTGGGCATCAACGTGTATGAGCTGACCGAGTCCTGCGCCTTCGTGATGAAGCGCCCGGCGGCGACGCTGGATGACACCTACAACGACCTGCGCAATCTGGGGAAGATTTTCGACGTACAGGATCGCGCCAACGCACTGATCGCCGACATGCAGAATCAGGTCGCCGAGATCCGCAAAGACCTGCCCGCCGACAAGCCGCGCGTGTTCCTCTACGACAGCGGCGAGGACCGCGCCATGACTTCCGGGCGTCTCGGCATGCCGCAGGCGCTGATCGACGCGGCGGGTGGGCGCAACATTCTCGATGACGTCGAAGCGAGCTGGACCCGGGTCAACTGGGAGACCGTGGTCGAGCGCAATCCGCAGGTGATCGTGATCGTCGACTACAGCGAAATCACTGCCGAGCAGAAGATCGAATTTCTGCTGAACAACCCGGCGCTGCAATCGGTGGACGCGATCAAGAACCAGCGTTTCATCGTCATCCCTTACGTGCAGGCCACACCGGGGATCGATAACGTGCTGGCGGTGGAAACCCTGGCCAAAGGATTCCACGGCGAATGATCGACCGGCGCTACGCCCTGTTGCTCACCGCCCTCGGCGCCCTGTTGCTGGTGTCGTGCGTGGTCTCGCTCGGTTTTGGTCCGGCGCGGGTGCCGGTGGAGGTGGTGTGGCGGATTCTGCTGCACAAGGCCTTCGGTTTCGGCGAGGTGAACTGGAGCGCCGGGCAGGAACACATTGTCTGGCTGATCCGTGTGCCGCGCATGTTGCTCGGCGCGCTGGTCGGTGCCGGGCTGGCGTTGATCGGCGCGGTGTTGCAAGCGGTGACGCGCAATCCTCTGGCCGATCCGCACCTGCTCGGCGTCACCTCCGGCGCAACCCTCGGCGCAGTGATCGTGGTGCTGCACATCGGAGAGATCGTCGGTTTGCTGACCTTGCCGATTGCCGCCTTCATCGGTGCATTGCTGAGCATGTTTCTGGTATTGGGCATCGCCAACCGGCAGGGTCGACTCGACAGCGACCGCTTGCTGCTGTGCGGCGTGGCGGTGTCGTTCGTGATGATGGCGATCGCCAACCTGCTGTTGTTCATGGGCGACCATCGCGCCAGTTCGGCGGTGATGTTCTGGATGCTCGGCGGCCTCGGCCTGGCGCGCTGGGAGCTGCTGACGATACCCGCGCTGAGCGTATTGCTCGGCCTCGGCCTGCTGCTGGGCATGGCCCGCCCGTTGAATGCACTGATGGCTGGCGAGCAGACCGCCGTGACCCTCGGTCTGAACGCTCGGGCGGTGCGTTTGCGGGTGTTTGTGATCGCCTCGTTGATGACCGGGGTGCTGGTGTCGATCAGTGGCTCGATCGGCTTTGTCGGACTGATGGTGCCGCACATTGCCCGCCGTCTGGTGGGTGCCGAACATCGCCGTCTGCTGCCGGCCTGCGTACTGCTCGGCAGCCTGTTTCTGGTGTGGGTCGATGTGGCCGCGCGAACCCTGATCGCGCCGGAAGACTTGCCCATCGGCGTTGCCACCGCGGCCATCGGCGGCCTGTTCTTCATCGGCCTGATGCGCCGCCGCTGATCCAACACCGATCAAAAACTGTAGGAGCTGCCGCAGGCTGCGATCTCTTGATCTTGCTTTTGATCATTGAAAATCAAAGTCAAAAAGATCGCAGCCTTCGGCAGCTCCTACAGGAATTGTGGGCGCCCCAATCTGGCGCGGCCGCCTGCACCAACGCTCTCTCCGCGTCCCCTCATGGTGCACCCCACCCACGCGCGACCGCTCTAAACCGACATTTTCCTGTCCGATCCCGACCGGGCACAGCCCTTGCAAAACACCCTTCAGTCGTCCGCATCTGCCAACCATAAAAAACTTTAACGTTCATGGAGATCGCACAATGAAGCGTCGCAGTTTGATCAAGGCTTTCACACTCACGGCATCCATTGCCGCGATGGGCATGACCTGGACTGTCCAGGCCGCCGAGACCATCAAGGTGGGGATTCTGCATTCGTTGTCCGGGACCATGGCGATTTCCGAAACGTCGCTCAAGGACATGGCGCTGATGACCATCGACGAGATCAACGCCAAGGGCGGGGTGAACGGCAAGATGCTCGAACCGGTGGTGGTCGACCCGGCATCGAACTGGCCGCTGTTCGCCGAGAAAGGCCGGCAGTTGCTGACCCAGGACAAGGTCGCGGTGGTGTTCGGCTGCTGGACCTCGGTGTCGCGCAAATCGGTGCTGCCGGTGTTCGAAGAACTCAACGGCCTGCTGTTCTACCCGGTGCAATACGAAGGCGAAGAGATGTCGCCGAACGTGTTTTACACCGGCGCTGCGCCGAACCAGCAAGCGATCCCGGCCGTTGAATACCTGATGAGCGAAGAAGGTGGCAGCGCCAAGCGTTTCTTCCTGCTCGGCACCGACTACGTCTACCCGCGCACCACCAACAAGATCCTGCGCTCGTTCCTGCACTCCAAAGGCGTGGCCGACAAGGACATCGAAGAGGTCTACACCCCGTTCGGTCACAGCGACTATCAAACCATCGTCGCCAACATCAAGAAGTTCTCCGCCGGCGGCAAGACCGCTGTGATCTCGACGGTCAACGGTGACTCCAACGTGCCGTTCTACAAAGAGCTGGCCAACCAGGGGCTGAAGGCGACCGACGTACCGGTGGTGGCGTTCTCCGTGGGTGAAGAAGAACTGCGCGGCATCGACACCAAACCGCTGGTGGGCAACCTCGCGGCGTGGAACTACTTCGAGTCCGTGGAGAACCCGGTGAACAAGAAGTTCGTCGCTGACTGGAAGGCTTACGCGAAGAAACACAACCTGCCGGGCGCGGACAAAGCGGTGACCAACGACCCGATGGAAGCCACCTACGTCGGCATCCACATGTGGGCGCAAGCGGCGGAGAAAGCCAAGTCCACCGACGTCGACAAAGTCCGCGAAGCACTGGCCGGCCAGACCTTCGCCGCGCCGTCCGGTTACACCCTGACCATGGACAAGACCAATCACCACCTGCACAAGCCAGTGATGATCGGCGAGATCCAGAACGATGGTCAGTTCAACGTCGTGTGGCAGACCGAAGGCCCGATCCGCGCTCAGCCATGGAGTCCGTTTATCGATGGCAACGACAAGAAACCGGATTATGCGGTGAAGAGCAACTGAGCCATTGGGTGTCGGGCCTGACGAAATCGTCCGGCCCGACACAATTCCCTGTGGGAGCTGGCTTGCCAGCAATGGC
>NZ_JABULD010000854.1:0-5962 GCF_014060985.1 Pseudomonas sp. MD195_PC81_125 | reverse complement strand
CAAAACCCAGCATCCATCGCAGTAACTCCCAGTTCAGCAGGTCCGTGGTCTCAGAGATGTCTGTTTGAATAACATTCGTTAGCATGCTGTAGTCAATTACAATGCCGTAGCTATTCATAAAGTAACTCGCTGCTGCCGCAACCAACAGAACAATGGCTAGCACAGGCTTTATGAAGCGTCCCCAAGCCATCGCGCTGAGTAACACGTACAGCCACATCAACACGAACCAAGGCAGGCTAAGCACAAATAAGATGCTTCCGTCTTGTAGGCCTCCCACGCTTTTCCAAACAACTCGCCAAAATGGCCAGTTACTGAACAACAGAAGCCAAGTTGAAACTGCAATAATTAATTGATTGCTACTGAGTATAATTTTCGTACTCAGAATTGGTATTTTTTTATTCATGGGTATCTCGGAATATCTCGACATGATCGTGCGCGCAAACTGTCACTGGACTGCCGCTACGTTTTAGGGAAGAAAAAATCAGCAACAGAGCGATGTAATTCATGGATGCACCAGTGACCCTCAACGCTTTCCTCGGTTGGTTGAAGCTCCACGATTAGCCAAACCGCCAAAACGCCAAAACCGATGAGGATTTTTTTCATGAGATGCCCCCCAAGTAAGTGTTGTACTGATAGATCCGCTCGACTTGACTTAAAAAACAATTTTTTTTGGAGCGAAATGATGGTGGTTGGGTCGCGGGGGTATGGTTTTCTTGCTGACGTTGCGCATCTGTCTTAGTATCGAAGGCATAGGTGATGAAATTGTTTAGATCACTATTCTGATAGGCGCGACTAGTTGTCTAAAAAGGAATTCTAGTTGCGGATGAGAGACCAAAGCGGTCTTGATGCGCTTACCAAGTTCACCACTTTCGAATGCCGATAATCCTCATTGCGCGAAACATCGCCGTACTCGCATAACGCACACTCCTCGGAGTCAGGCGACGCCTTGCAGTTGATTTCAAATATTCGTTGAAAGCTTTGGCAGCCGTTTTTAGTACGGCATCGGGGTTCAAACTCTGTTAAAGCCTGGCTGCGCTATTCTGTATTTCCCGCTCGGCGTCTGCGAGTCTTGGCTCATTTGATAATACGGGTTGGTGACTGTTCCTCGTCTTACATTGGCTGGCTCATGCGCGGTCGTCATCAATGATTCCCGAGGCAGGGAATCAGCCGACCACAACATTTTTCTAATGCGAGATGGCATCACAAAATTTTCGCCCCCAAGGCGCGCCGTTTTCATCGTTTAACAGTAGGGACATCTGCAGCGTCTAGAGTGTTTAGATATATTGCATGCTCAATGTACTGCATAAGAGTTATCGCGAGGGTGACTGAAGAATTACAAATTTGTAATAAGACCATCTATCGTCATCAAGTAGTCTAAAATCTATTTGCCGTATGGTCGTGTGTCTCAATTCACTCATTTAACAGAAACTGAAAAAATGCGCGATATTCTGTAATGGCTTAACTCATCCAGTTGAGATGCTAAAGTGAACCGGTGAGTAAAGTTGCCTAAATGAGTGTGGTGGTATTTTCAATTAGTATCGAGACTTTATAATAAATGCGTATCTTGATAATAGAAGACGATCCGAAAACCGCTCATTATTTGCGCCAGGGTCTGACTGAAAGCGGCTTTATCGTTGATTGCATACAAAACGGAATCGATGGCATAAACTTAGTCTCCCAACAGGCTTATGACCTTGTAGTACTAGACGTAAACCCCCCGCAAAGTGACGACTGGGATCTACTTGTAAGTATTCGCGAGGTAATTATTACCCCGATCATGATGCTTACCGAGAAAGGTAGTGTTGAGGATAAAGTCTTGGGTTTTGATCTAGGCGCTGACGATTACATGGTCAAACCAATTGAGTTTCCTGAGTTGTTAGCTAGAGTCCGTACTATAATGCGTCGAACTGGGTCGTCGGCATCGCTAAATGTGCTTCGCGTTGGCGATTTGGAGCTCGATCTGGGTAGGCACAGGACCTTTCGCGCTAACCAGCGAATTGACCTGACTAACAAGGAGTTCGCCTTGCTACACTTTTTGATGTGTCAATCAGGCACGACGCTATCGCGCACGCAGATTAAGTCTTCTGTCTGGGGTCTGAGTAGTGATTGCGACACGAACGTTGTTCAAGTAGCAATGAGGAGGCTTCGAGCTAAAATTGATGATCCTTTTGACGACAAGCTTATCCATACATTGCGAGGTGCTGGATATGTCCTTGAGTCGCGTGCCCATTAACCCCGTTTAGCCATTCTTATTTTGATATTGTGCGAAATAATTGGATTGCACTAAATTAAACGCGCTGAAAATATTGATTATAGAAAGGCAGTTATGTAATCTCTAAAATTGTCTCAGGAAGCGGAATGGTTCTGCAGTAGGGATTTAATTTTGCACCAAGCGCTTAAGATAACGTTAAAATCTAGATTGCACGAAAGTCTATACGATTTGCAGTTTAGAATAAACATGCTGAATTTAGCTTAATTCCGAAGTAGGGGGTTGCGACGCTATATCTGCAAGACCACACACTCTCGAGTGATTATCCATGAAGGCATGATCAACCTGCGTAATAGGTGGGTATCACAAAGATCGGTACCAATAGATGTTCACGTTGGATTGCTCTTGGGCACTAGTAATGTATCTTGACGAAGGTTATATTTTGCACAGGGCTATTAAATCTTCACTATCCATTGGTGAGTCATCGGTTTCATCTCTGGCTGAGCAAAAAGAGTAATGTTGTCTTTGGGTTTTTAAGCATCGATCCCCACTTATATATTACCTAGTGATCTGACTCGTGCAGCCAAGCTGTTTTATATTGCTTTTGATTAAATTAAATCCTAACTAAAAACCTCCCCCGGTCTTTGAGAGTTTAAGTTACTAGTTGAAATGTTCTTCGGGAATGTAATTCTGAAGGTTGTCGGATGCCCTGGTATACTAAAGACATCTGCTGTTCCATGATGGAGGCTCATGATAGATCGGACAATAGCCAATCCTAATCCAGTGCCACCTTCAGCTCGTGAGCGACTATTATCCACTCGATAGAAACGATCGAAGATATTAAGCAAGTGATGGCGTTCAATTCCCACTCCGGGATTGCTTATTGAAAGGGAGACTTCTTCGGTTCGCGTTTCAATGGAAATAACAACCGACTCTTCTATCGGGCAGTGACGAATGGCGTTTGATAAAAGATTCGAAATGGCGCGCTGAATCATGAGTCGATCGCCTGAAACTTTACCCTGACCACTGACGGTTATGCCGACGCACTTTTCTTCAGCCGAAAGAGAAAAAAGATCAATTACTTTTAAAGCTTCGTCTTCCAGCAAAATGTTTTCGAATGGTACAAGTGCGGCTGGGTGACTTACTTGGGCTAAAAAAAGCATATCAGATATAATTCTAGTGACTCGCCCCAACTCTTCGGTGCAAGACTCTAGTACAGACTTATACTCCTTTACTGAGCGATCACGAGAAAGAGTTACCTGTGCTTTCCCCATAAGGTTCGTAATCGGTGACCGCAACTCATGCGCCAAATCATCTGAAAACTGAGTGAGTTGTTGGACTCCGCTATCAAGTCGGTGAAGCATGAAATTTATGCCATGAGCTAGCTCACTGATCTCTTGGGGCATATTGACAACGGAGAGTCGGTGACTGAGATCTTGGGTTGATACCATTCCCGCAACTTCACAGAATTCCCGGAGTGGGGACAATCCGCGTTGCACTATCGCCCAAGCACTGATACCAATAAGGATCAACAACAGCGGAACCGCTACGATGGTTGAACTCAAATAAGAGCTTAACAGTGATTCATCATTCGAGCGGTCCATAGTCAGCAAGACTGATACGAATTCACCATCTTTTAGCCTCATGAGTTTCGCTGCTGTGAGGATGTGATTTTCGCTTTCCTGTGCCGAGGAGTAGTAAGAAATCTTAGTGCTATCGGTTGCTCCGATTTTGCTCCTAGAAACTACGGTTATATCTGCTCCAAAACTCAGGACAGGGACACTCAGATTTTCATCATCAAAAATAGTGAGATTAAGATTGTCATGCCCTAGCACTTGATCTAATAGTGCGTGTGGCTTTAGGCTCATGTTGCTAGTACTGATATCCATCAGTAAACTGT
Organism: Pseudomonas sp. MD195_PC81_125; assembly: GCF_014060985.1. Lineage (NCBI taxonomy): Bacteria > Pseudomonadati > Pseudomonadota > Gammaproteobacteria > Pseudomonadales > Pseudomonadaceae > Pseudomonas > Pseudomonas sp. MD195_PC81_125. The sequence goes on along the minus strand of NZ_JABULD010000854.1, from coordinate 1,853 downwards.
GCTCAATTTGATTCATTTTCTTTTCTAAGCTGTTTTTTGCACGCAAATCAAGCTCGTGGGTAAGCGCTAAATAGGCCAGAATCGCTAAAGAAACTACTAGTACTGCTCCCATTATACTTACTGTCAAACCCAATCGCATTGACAGGCTGACTTGCTTCATTTTCTCTCCTCCAGTACATAACCTACGCCGCGGAGCGTATGGATTAATTTAGTTTCAAATGGGTCATCTATTTTAGCTCTGAGCCTACGTATCGAAACTTCGACAACATTGGTGTCGCAATCAAAATTCATGTCCCAAACCAATGAAATGATCTGAGTACGAGATAACACCTCTCCAGATTGACGCATTAATAGATGGAGCAGTGCGAATTCTTTCGTCGTCAAATCTATGCGTTGTTTTCCGCGAAATGCGCGATGCCTTCCTTGATCAAGTTCAAGATCAGCAACTTTTAACACTTCTTGAATTGGTATGTGTTCGCTACGACGCATTAGAGTGCGTACTCTTGCCAGCAACTCTGGAAATTCAAATGGCTTGACAAGATAGTCATCAGCCCCCAGATCCAATCCTCTAATTTTATCTTCTAAGCGTCCTCTTGCAGTAAGCATCATTACCCTAGTACTGCTAGACCGCCGAATATTTTCAAGAACGTCCCATCCGTGCATTTCAGGAAGATTTACGTCAAGTAATACCAGATCATAAGCTTGCTGCCGTGCCAGATGGAGTCCATCAGCTCCTGTCGATGCGCAATCTACAATATAGCCACTTTCAGTTAGACCCTGATGTAAGTATTCAGCAGTCTTTGGCTCGTCCTCTATCACAAGAATACGCATAGGAATTAACCCTTCTTAAAGTGGTTCGTAATGGCTCTTTTCGTAGAATCTGTTTAAAGTTAACCATCTGTTTAAACGTTGGATTCTGGTTGCATTTTTAATTTTCTGGGATCATAGAGTTTAAAACTAACAAGGTTTCGTGCGACCCTCGTCACCCTGTAGTACAAGAGCCGCCTCCCGTTTTTGTCTAGGGATGTCGCTTGGTGCGAGCACTTATTGCCCTAATCCTAATGCATTAAGTGAGGCTTATTCGTTAGATAACGTATTTGTAATTCTTCAGTCACCTTGTTGATAGGTGTACGGAATTATATTTGCCTCATGGGAAATTCTTTTTGTATAAAGGTTTTGGGGAATGATGGAATTACTTCGGTTTAGAAAGTTTATTGCTCACCCAATCACGCATAAAACCATGCTACAAGCAGGTCTTATTTCGATCCTTGCTCTTTTTGAATGCTCCTTTTGTTAGCCGCAAAACGCTCAAATGCTCACAATGGATCAAGCGCTTGAAACTGCATTTTCCAACAACCCAGACCTAGCGGCCGCTCAATGGGAGACAGGTATTGCTCAGGGAGAGCGACAGCAGGCTGGATTGATTCCAAACCCTGAGGTTTCCTGGGAGGCTGAAGATACTCGGCGAAACTCGCGCACCACGACGGTAATGATCAGCCAGCCGATAGAGCTTGGCGGTAAGCGTGGAGCTAGGATTGAAGTGGCCAATAGAGCTCAGGACGCAGCGGGGATTGAGTTGGAGCGCAAGCGTAACGTTCTGCGTGCCGATGTCATTCAGGCTTTTTTATAGTTCCTCAACGGCTCAGCAAAGACTGCTGCTGTCACGTCAATCACTTGAGCTCGCCGAGCGCGGTTTGCGTGCAGCGCAAGGTCGCATCAAGAGTGGCAAATCCTCACCCGTTGAAGGTACGCGCGCAGAGGTTCAGCTATCAGAAGTGCGCCTAGAGTTGAGGCGGGCTGAGCGGGATGAGGCCAGTGCCTACCAGAGACTCGCTCAGGTCATGGGGGGCGCC
>NZ_JABULD010000364.1:0-2360 GCF_014060985.1 Pseudomonas sp. MD195_PC81_125 | reverse complement strand
CCTGCATCTGCCTTAGCGCTCAGACGCTGGCCATCCAATAAAACCGGCAAGGCAATGCCGCGCATTCCCACCCACTCAAGCGGTAATGCTTGTCGAGAGGCTTGAGTGGCGATATCCGGAAGTGTCAGCGAATTCATGTTCGGAACCATCGTTTTGAATGAATTGGATGTTACATTATAACAATTCAAACCACGATGCTTTTTTCATGAACGGGTTTTCATATGCACAGACGCCACTTGCTCAGTTTGTTTTTGGCCAGCGCAGCCTTGGCTCTGCCCTTCAGTGTCTCGGCAACTCAAGTGCGAAATGCGCGGCTCTGGCGTTCGGGTGAAAAGCTGCGACTGGTCTTCGATTTAAGCGGCCCGGTGCGCTACAAAACGTTCACGTTGAGCGCGCCAGAGCGCTTGATCATTGACCTGTCCGGGGCGAGTCTGAGTGGTGATTTCAGTCAATTGCCGTTAGCAGATACGGCCATTCGCTCGATCCGCGCCGGGCATTTTGGTCAAGGCGATACCCGGATCGTTCTCGATCTGAACACTACCGTTGTATTGAACAGCTTTGTTTTGGCACCGCAGGATGGTCAAGGACACCGTTTGGTGCTCGACCTGGTGAACGCCGATAAAGTCTTGAGCAGCGCAGTGGTTCCACGTGAAACATCCACGAATAACCATCACCTTAAACGCGACATCATTGTCGTGGTTGATCCCGGACACGGTGGTAAAGACCCTGGCGCCGTCGGCGCCAAAGGTGAGCGGGAAAAGGACGTGGTGCTGTCCATCGCCCAATTGCTCGCCAAACGTCTTAAAAAGGAGAAGGGCTTCGACGTGAAGTTGGTGCGCAATGACGATTTTTTCGTGCCCCTTCGCAAGCGTGTAGACATTGCCCGTCAGCACAAGGCCGACATGTTTATCTCCGTGCACGCCGATGCAGCGCCGCGACTGACGGCGTCGGGAGCTTCGGTGTATTGCCTGTCAGAAGGGGGTGCGACGTCAGCGACTGCACGCTTCATGGCACAGCGCGAGAACGGCGCAGATCTGCTTGGCGCGACCAGTCTGCTCAATCTCAAGGACAAGGATCCGATGCTCGCCGGCGTGATCCTCGACATGTCAATGAACGCGACCATCGCCGCCAGTCTGCAACTCGGCAGCAGCATATTGGGCAGTCTGCAAGGCATCACTACATTACATCAAAAGCGCGTGGAACAGGCGGGATTTGCGGTGCTGAAGTCGCCGGATGTGCCGTCGATCCTGGTAGAAACCGGCTTTATTTCCAACGCGCGTGACAGCCAGCGCCTGGTGACAACTCGACATCAACAGGCTATCGCTAACGGGTTGTTTGAAGGATTGCAGCGCTATTTCCAGCAGAACCCGCCAATCGACAGCTACATCGCCTGGCAGCAGGCGCAGCAAAAGGTGCAGGTTTAGCAGCCGGTGATCCGGCTGCAGGTGAACTTCGCGCTGCTGCCGCCTGAGCTGGAGAAGCGATTGATCGTCGTCCAGCCAACGCGACGGGTGTAGCCGACCCAGGCTTCGCCGTCAGAGGCGATGCCGGTGAAGAACGTCAGTTGGCCGAACCGACTGTTGGTCTGCGCCCAGTAGCGTTTGCCGTCCTTTTCAAAGCCGCGCAGGTAAATCGTGCGGCCCACCGTATTCACGCTGTAGGCGTTGCCTTGCGCATCGACACATGCCAGCAGGTTAGCGCTGTGTGTGCACTTGGCGAGCATCGGCGCTTGTCCCCATGCGTTGGCACCCGACAGCAATGCCAGACTCATTAGCGAGCATTTCAGGACATTTTTCATCACGGTTCCCGACGGGCAGATGGCATGCAGCTTCATGCTCTTTATCGGTTTGGGCAAGAGCAGGTCTGGCTAATTCATATTGTTATACTATAACATCAATTTTATTGAGCCTGAGCCCGCCGATTTAAAGCGTCAGCTTCTGCCGTCACGCTGTCTTGAAGCTCTAGAACGAGGCGTGTTACGCCAAATACGGCATAAACGCCCATCGGCCACCATCTGATGAGGATTATCCAATGTCATCTCCGCTTCCCGTGACCGTTCTTTCGGGCTTTCTCGGCGCTGGAAAAAGTACGGTTTTGAATTACGTACTACGTAATCGAGAAGGTTTGCGCGTTGCAGTCATCGTTAACGATATGAGCGAAATCAACATTGATGGCAGCGAAGTCCAGCGCGATGTCCGCCTGAACCGTGCTGAAGAAAAACTGGTAGAGATGAGCAATGGTTGTATCTGCTGTACGTTACGCGAGGACTTGTTGGAAGAGGTCAGCAAACTTGCTCGCGAAGGCCGTTTCGATTATCTGCTCATCGAATCCACCGGTATTTCCGAGCCGCTGCCGGTCGC
>NZ_JABULD010000853.1:0-659 GCF_014060985.1 Pseudomonas sp. MD195_PC81_125 | reverse complement strand
CAAAAGATCAATGCCAAGGGCATGAATGACTTTTTAGCACCGTCTCAAATCGAGGTTTTGCTCCGGGCGCAAAGGCCTTGTACAGACTTTCCCGACCCATGCCAGAGTCCTTGGCGATTTGAGTCATTCCGCGTGCTTTGACTACATAGCCGATTGCTCGGAGGAACTCTTCATTATCGCCGTCTGCAAGTACTTGTGAGAGGTACTCGCTTATGGCTTCGTCGCTATCCAGCAGTGCCACCATGTCGAACGTTGTCAAAGTCTGGCTCATGATTAAACCTCCTTTGCCATTTTTTTTTGCGCGTTGTATGTCTGCACTTGAGTGGATTTATCACCTCCTGCCAGCAGTACGATGATTGCACCGTTACGCTTTGTGAAATAGACCCGATAACCAGCGCCAACATCCACTCGCAGTTCCGATACGCCATCGCCAACGGATTTGGCGTCACCCAAATTGCCCGTCGCAGCACGATCAATGACGGGTAATTGCAATTCTGGCTCGCAGGTCTCGAACAGAGGCATGCCAAGCCCTGAAAACCGCTGTTTGCTGGATAAGATAAGTCATTGCTCGACTGTATCCAATTGGATACGGTCAATCTATCGGTTGGATCTCTAAGCGACGCCGGATGCGCCAATAGAGGTCGTAGGCAGTGATCCCA
>NZ_JABULD010000852.1:0-698 GCF_014060985.1 Pseudomonas sp. MD195_PC81_125 | reverse complement strand
GCAATAGACGTCGGCGCGATAACTTTCATCATGGGTAACAACGGTGGCGCCACGGATCAACAGAGACATTCCGAGTTCCTCGCAGGCATGACCGACTTGTGCCGGTTCTCAATGTTTTATTGATGTACAACGCTGATCGGCGTATTCCTGTCAGCGCTGTCAGGAATAGAAGCTAGCCGCAGTTCTGCAATTGATCAAGATTATTTTTTATAAGCTTATTGCTGTTTTAAATCGTTGAAAAATAAAGATAAAAAACATAAATCACCAAAATGGTGAGGCCGTTCACCATTTTGACGCACTTGACAGGATGGAAATATGAGCAAGATTTCCTATGTGAAATCAGCTGCTTGAAGTTGAGCTGCGGTTAATCGCCTGTAATGAAAAAAAGTGCAGTGCACCAGATTGAGTCCTGACAGTTCGGACAACTTGGCAAACGTTTAGCCTGAGCGTGTAGACAGGTTTTCGCGGACTCCTCCGGTGAATAATTAAAAGCGTGAATTATCAGAAAGTTGCAATGCGTTTGTAGCACCGCCTGAGCGTCAGACGGAGTACCCGGCACGTTTATTGATGCCGCCGCTGACACCATGGCCGGTGCAAGAAAGTTGTCAGTTCCTCCGGCCATCGTCCGGCTCGCACCCTGGTGTGCAGCCGCCTGATGAGCAAAAAAAAAAATAAATCAGAAAGAAACAGTGGGAGCG
>NZ_JABULD010000851.1:0-6023 GCF_014060985.1 Pseudomonas sp. MD195_PC81_125 | reverse complement strand
GAAGTCCGTCAGTGTGCTGAAGCGCTTTATGCTCTTGCGGGTAAGCCTGTCCGCATCTCGCGTACCAGAATTGGCCGGGAGCTTCATGTTCTGTCTCGCTTCGAAAAGCAGCTCTGCAAGCTTCCTCTCTGTGCAGCAATGCTCGACAAAGTATGTGAATCAATCGAAGGCTTCCACGATAGGCGTCTGCGATGGGCTAGAAGCAAATTGCTCTCGGAGGGCAAGCCTATATCACGTTCTTCGCTTTACAGGGTCGCGAGCATTCGGCCCACGCTGTAATCCAGCCAGCCATTCCCTCGATCTAAAAAAGTTCTGAATTTAATTCAACGTAAACACATTATTTTTCTGTTAATGAATATTTGCACCTTCCAGAATAGCTACGGCATACGCTGGATGACCACGATCAGCAAGTAAAACGTACTAACCCGCGATCAACAGAAATAGTTTTGCAATTGCCATGGGCTGACCTGCGCAGGTTATCGATACGTGTTTTGTATTCAAGAGTACGATCGCGGCAGGGCTTAGATGAATTCACTACGGTTAAAAGTTGAGCGGCTGGGTATCATTTCCAAATCGATACCGGATACAGAATTTGACGGGTTGCATATATACTGCCCCCGGATGCATATTCTCTTCGAGCCCTACCTTTAATCGGTAAATGATGTCTGATCTATTGTTTTTCCCCGTGTCGATGCCGGATGAAATGCTGCACTCTCGTGTCACCCGATATCACTATCTGTCAGGCAACAGAACCGCGACAGAAACCTACCGCGATTTGTTCGCATCGAAACCCTTTTGCATTGGTGGCATCGTACCCAATCAGATCGAGAGGCTCGCCCACAGACTGCCGGGGCAATCGGAGAGCAATCTCGCAGAGCTGATCAGTAGCAATACCACTTTTCCTGCTTACCGGCCTTTTCTTGGGGTTAAGCAGGGTCCGGAGAACAACGTAGGTCCGCTGGGTTATGACGGGGTGGTACGGGTGCCCCGCAGAGAGGAGTCCACCCATGGCAAGGCTAAGCTTTGTCCTACCTGCGTTCAGGAGGATTTGATTGATCGGGGTTCTGCCTACTGGCATCGATCTCACCAAATACCCGGTGTTGCCGTCTGTTGGCGTCATGGCGACACATTGATCCATGCCTGCCCCGAGTGCTCTCGCCCGTTCTACCGAAAATTGAAGCTACTTCCCAATCTGACTGAGCCATGCGCATGCGGTTGGAGCCCCTTAAACAGCGCAGCGACTCACAAGGGCTCAAAACTGGAACAGAAAGTCGCCCTGTTCGCACACGATATCTTGCAACGCAATATTCCTCCGATAGGCAGTACGGTATTAAGTTCTTGCTACGTCCGCCAATGCAAGAAACGCGGATATATTTTCGGAAAAAATGCAGGTATCGCAAAACTATTCGACAGCATCCAAAGCGCTTACGGTGATGAGCTTTTGTCGCAGATTGATCCAGCCTATAACACCGGGAAACATGAGCAATGGATCCGGCTCAAATCAGACAAAGGTCAGCTAAATATGCCGCTCGCGAGGCATTTGATCATTGCTCTTCATTTGTTTTCCAGTGCAGATGACTTTGAAGAGGCTCTGAAGAATGAGTCTATTCTGCTGAGTGCCTCTGTTTCTCCGCGAGCGTCCAAAGTTGAAGAATCGCATCCTAGCCAAAAAACTAGGTATCGCCAAAAAATTGAGTTGCTTTTAGCGCTACGTAACGACGCCGATGTCGAGTACCTCTGGAAGAAGGCGTACAAACCTACGCAATGGATTCTAGAACATGATAACGCATGGTTAATGGCAAAACTCCGTGCACCTAAAAAAATTGCAGTTACGGTCGAAAAGTCTGTCGACTCAAGAGACGGCGCGTATGCGGCCCTTATCGAAGCGGGCGTAGATGAGCTATATAAAGTTACGAAAGATCCGAAGAGAGTGAATATTCGGAATTTGCAATCGCTACTCCCAGGTTCGTTACCTCATGAGCTGGATCTACGCAAGCAGAGGTTTCCCCTTACTTATCAACAGATAAAGATTCATCAAGAGTCAGTATGGCATTTCCGTCTAAGAACTTTGATATGGACTGTCTCTGAACTCATCCGGATGAAGCTCCCGGTGAATTACTCGACGGTAAGATTGACTTCAGCGGTAGCAAGCAAGGTTTTCCTGGTATTTTCCAGTTTCTTCGAGTGGGATCTGACAAGCCTGGAAAAAACCGGAGTCGACGCGGAGGCCTTGCTCAGATCTACCGGCGTATCGAGGAATTGGGAGGGGCCACCGGTTCCAATAAGCTTTTGAGGTCATCTGTGTTCCGTCAGCGTCTGCCAACCTTTGGTGATAACAAAAATGCCATCTGGCTTGAAAGCGTAAACGCGGAGTAGGGTTCACCTTTCACATTAGTAACCTTCGCGGCAGCTTTCTGAAAGCTTTCACTTGTTACTCTTTAACTCAGAAAATTGAGCTTAGGAGAAAATCATGAAAGCAATGACAGCAGTGAAAGCGTTTTGCGCCGCTTCGGTTTTGACCTTATCTTCATTAGCCATGGCTGAAGGAGGCGGTGACCGCGTGTATGGTCGGATGATGCAAGAAAACCAACAGGCGATGGAGCAATATGCCTTAAGAAATGGTAAGGCCGTCCCTGAAGTTGTTCATTATGAATATGGTATGAACCTCGATATTCAGAAGGTGATCAGTGTCACACAGGCCAACAAAAACTGTAGTGTTGCGCCTTCGCGCATGACCTATGAAGATTCGGCGGGCAAGCTTAATACCGTGGAATACAAGATTATGGGTACCGACTGCCCACATGGGAGTTAGCCCCTTAAGGTCATGTCTACATCAAATCATTCATTTACGCTTTTTAAGCATGCTTGCTGGTCGCTGACATAGAAGTAATTTTCAGGTCACGCTGAAGTTATCTTTTGTATGAAATTATGTCTGTCGGCACGTAGAGGGAATCCCTATGTGCCGGTGGCTTTTTATAATGATAAAAATATTTCATAAAGAAACTCTGCCAAGCAAAAGCCTGGAGTGTTAAATGAACAATAAAAGCTTTTATGGTCTTTCTCTCATTGCCCTTGGCATGAGCATGGGGCAAGTTGCAGTGGCCGTTGAGCAAAAACCTGAGGGGTTCATTGAAGGGAGCTCCCTTAGTCTTCTCAATCGTAATCTCTACTTCAATCGTGACAATCGAAAGGGCCAGTCAAGTCCCACAGGCAATGGTTACGCTGAAGAATGGGCTCATGGGATTATCGGGCGATTTGAGTCTGGCTTCACCCAAGGCACCGTCGGGTTCGGCATAGATGCATTTGCAATGGTAGGACTCAAGCTTGATTCGGGTGATGGGCGCTCGGGGGCTCGAAGCTCAGTGGATGTCATGCCCTACAACAGCAAAGGCCAACCTGAAGACTCTTACTCAAAAGTAGGCGGAGCCGCGAAGGCTCGCTTTATGGATACGGTGGTCAAAGTAGGAGATGTCTTTCCATCCACGCCTGTCGTGGCATATGGCGATTCTCGACTGCTGCCAGAGAGCTTTAAGGGGGCAACGTTCACCAACACCACCATTAAAGACCTGACCATTCAGGGGGGGCGGCTGCATGCGATGAGCCAACCCAACTCCAGCAGCATGCGTGACGGCTTTTCGACTTTCTATGCCGGTGCTGTTGATGCTCCATGGATTGCTTACCTTGGGGGCGATTACACCGTTAATGAGCATGTTGGTGTGAGTCTTTACGCCAGCCAATTTAAGGATGTTTGGAATCAGTATTACGCAGGCACTTCCCTGAGCTACCCGCTCTCAGAGAGCGTCGCGTTGATCGGTGGATTTAATTACTACCGCGCGGTCGACGAGGGTAAAAAACTCCTGGACAGCTTTGATAACAATATCTGGAGTGGCAAAGCCGGGGTTAAATTCGGCGTCCACACGGTGACCGTTGGCTATCAGCGCAGCAACGGCAATGACGACTTTGATTACCTGCGCCAATCGGACTCGATTTTTCTGGATAACTCCATCCAGTACAGCGACTTCAACTCACCGAAAGAGCAATCCTTGCAGCTTCGCTACGACCTGGATATGCAAGCGTTCGGCATCCCAGGCCTTAGCTTCATGACCCGCTACGCGAAGGGGTGGGACGCTGATTATTCCAACGCGAACAGCGTGTATATGCGTCGCGGAGCAGATGGAGCGCCATTGCAAGACCAAAAGCGTTGGGAGCGAGACATTGAGGCTAAGTACATCATCCAGTCAGGCTCTCTGAAGGACATGTCGCTGCGTGTTCGCCAAGCAACCACGCGTGCTACCGATTTCGAATCTGATTTGGATGAGGTCCGACTGATTGTCGAGTACCCACTGCAACTGCTTTAACGAGCGCTAACCTGCGGCACCAATTGTTCGACTACCAGGTACACCCCGTCTCCTTGTTTCTCCTTTGGTTTGGGAGGCGGCTTAGGCGCCCTAGTGGCGCCTTTTTTTGTGTGGATTGACATAAGTGCGGGACGTCCTGTTGTCAGTACCTGTGTTCGCCCCGCTTGGCAAACCTGCTGTCTAGGAGCTTTTGATCCGTTGACAGGCAATCTCCATTCATAACTGAGACTGAAGGTGCAGAGTCATCGTCGATATTCACTTCGACTGCGTGCGCATCGTTTAGCTGAGGGCGTTATAGAGTGGGGCTGGGGGGAACAGCAGGAGAGACGGCCAACAGTAGCTCATTGTCTTTGCGTGTTACTTGAGCGCGGAATGGACAGTATGTGTCCCGCTGCATGGCTATGTCGCTAACCACGCAGGGACAGGATTGAGGGGCCAGATTAGTTTCCGGGGTATTCAGCAATGACCTGGTCTGCGCCTGCTTTGGACAAACCGATTACCTGGTAAGCATCATGTTTTCCGTTGACTTCCATGCCCGGGGATCCAGCCGGCATGCCAGGAACGGCGATCCCGAGAAGGTCGTCACGTTTGCTCATCGCAATGATTTGCTCGGCGGGCACGTGACCTTCAACAAACTTTCCATTGATCATTGCTGTGTGGCAGGACGAGAGTCGTGGAGCAACACCGAGATCCTGCTTGACCGCGCTCATGTTGGTTTCTACATGATCAACGACGGTGAAGCCGTTAGCTTCAAGGTGCTGGATCCACTTCTTGCAGCATCCACAGTTAGCGTCACGATGGACGTCGATCGTCAGCGACTCTGCTGCATGACCAGCTGAACTGATAAACAGAGCCGCAAATGCAGCGAGGCGAAGTGCCCGACCGGGACGAAGAAAGTTATTTCGCATGGGTATGTTCCTTCCCATCAGCGTGGGTATGAGTTTTTGGCTGAGTGGCCGGAGTTGCAGGGGCGTCATGTGAAGCCTCCACAACCTGAGGATGGGCGTGTTCGGTACTTTCATCCTGAGAAGGCGCTTCGGCCGCCTCATGGGCATGAGCGCTGTTTCTCTCGCCATGATGGTCGCCTGCTTCGGCTATTTCTTCGCCTGTACCCGCATCATGATGCCCCGCGACAGCGCCTTTTTGGCCCTCATGCTGGCTTCATGGTTATGCATTTTGCTCTCGCCGCCACCGTGTTGATGACCACCGCTGCTGGTTGCGAGAGCTTTGTATTGCTCTGCATCCATTGAAGGCAGCTGCTGGAGAAATGCGACCATTCCCCATATGTAGGGATCGGCCATGCTTTTACCCCAAGCGGGCATGCCTGTGGATTTGATTCCATGCTTGATGATCCAGAAAGCTGCGGCAGGGTTTCCATCAACGCCCAGTTTTGAAAGATTCGGAGGTGCGGGGTAAAGGCTATTACTTAACTCGGTTCCTTCAATACCCGGAGCGAGATGGCAACCGATGCACATAGAGTTGTAGTTGCCAGCACCTGCGCGGATTAGAGCTTCTTCGCTCAGGTCGGGGACTTTAATGTCGCGTGAGCGCACTTCGATCGAGCGATCCCGAGCGGTGGAAAGTAGCGCGTAAACGGGATCGGAGTGTGGTTCATCCGCCCCAACATTGATCACACCAAAATAAACCACGCCGGCACCTGTTATT
>NZ_JABULD010000356.1:0-10148 GCF_014060985.1 Pseudomonas sp. MD195_PC81_125 | reverse complement strand
CGTTGCCCACGAACAGAAAGCCGACAGCGACTGGCTGCAACTGACATTCCGTTTCGTCGACCAGGATGCGCAGAAGCTCGACTACATCTCGCGCCTGATCGCCCGCGGTACGGCGCAGAAGCACTTCGTCCCGGGCGCGTAAGCGGCGTCTGTGAAAAGATCGCAASCTGCGGCAGCTCCTACATTGGAATGCATTTCCCTGTAGGAGCTGCCGCAGGCTGCGATCTTTTGCTTTGTGCGCTGGGCAATTTGAAACATCTGTCGACTAGCCTGGTCTGTCTCAGCTGCTAGGCTCTTTTCCAGGCCTTCCTTCGATAGATTCCTGCCCATGCTCGCGCGCCTGCTGTTTCTCTGTGGTCTTTTCCTGGCCTCCACCTCGACTGTGGCCATGACCATCTACAAATCCACCGATGCCAACGGTGTCGTCTCGTACAGCGACCGGCCGAGCAAAGGCTCGCAGGTGTTCGTGTTTCAGGACCGCATGGTCGAACATCTGGAGCGCCAGGTGTACCTCGACATCAAGAAGCAGAAGGGTACCGACGTGGTGTTCGTGCGCAACGATCTGTATGCACCGGTCGAGATTGCGCTGGCGTTTACCGGGATGAGCAACGTGCGTGGCGCGCCGGCCCAGACCATCCGCCGAGTGCTGCCTGCGCGCAGTAATACCCGGTTGGCGCTGCTCACAGCGATTACCAAGGGTCAGCCGCTGGTGTATTCACCGCAATTTCAGTATTCCCTGGGTGACCCTGCAGGCGCCGCGCAGAGCTATCGCTATCCGTTGCCGTGGCGGGGCGGGCCGTTCCGTCTGAGTCAGGGCGCCAATGGCCAGTACAGCCATTACGGGCCGAAGAACCGGTATGCGATGGACATCGCCATGCCGGTCGGCACGCCGATCATCGCCGCACGGGCCGGGGTGGTGGTGAAAACCGAAAATTCGCAGAGCGGGCGCGGCAATGATGCGTCCGGCAATTTCGTCCGTGTGCTGCATGACGACGGCACGATGGGCGTGTACCTGCACCTCAAGCAAGGTTCGGTGAGCGTGCGCGAGGGGCAGCGGGTGACGGTCGGCAGCCCGCTGGCACTGTCGGGCAATACCGGCAACAGCAGCGGTCCGCACCTGCACTTTGTGGTGCAGCGCAATACCGGGCAGGGGCTGGTGTCGATTCCGTATCAGTTCAACCAGCCGCTGGGGGCATTGCCCAACTTTGCGCTGGGCAAACAGTAAAACCGTTAGGGGGCCGCTGTGGAGGGGCTTTTGTGGTGAGGGGATTTATCCCCGATGGACGGCGCAGCCGTCCCAAAATCATTGAAGGCATTGAGTCAGGAGTTGAGCGATTGCAGATTACAGGGCCGCTCCGCGACCCATCGGGGATAAATCCCCTCACCACAGAAGCGTCCCCCAAAACACCCATCAATCCAGCATCAACACCTTGGCCAGCACAATCTTCGGCCCTTTCATCTTCTTGATGATGATCCGCAGGCCTTCGACTTCCAGCACTTCTTCCTCTTCCGGGACGCGCTTGAGGGTCTCGTAGACCAGCCCGGCGAGGGTTTCCGCTTCGATGTGATCCAGGTCGATACCTAGCAGGCGTTCAACTTTGAACAGCGGCGTGTCGCCGCGTACCAGCAGCTTGCCCGGCTGATACGCGAGGATCCCGCGCTCGGCCTTGCGGTGTTCGTCCTGGATGTCGCCGACCAGCACTTCCAGCACGTCTTCCATGGTCAGGTAGCCGATGATGTTGCCGTCGGCCTCTTCCACCACGGCGAAGTGCGAGCCGCCCTTGCGGAACTGCTCCAGCAGCTGCGACAGCGGCATGTGCCGCGACACGCGCTCCAGCGGGCGGGTCAGCTCGGCTAGGTTGAACGACTCCGGAATGTGGTCCAGCGCCGCCAGCTCCAGCAGCAGGTCCTTGATGTGCAGCAGGCCGACGAACTCCTGGCGTTCGCTGTCGTACACCGGATACCGGCTGAACTTGTGGCGACGGAACATCGCGAGGATTTCTTTCAGCGGCGCGTTGAATTCGAGGGTGATCAGGTCTTCGCGGGAGTTGGCCCAGTCGACCACCTCCAGTTCGCCCATCTCCACTGCCGAGGCCAGCACGCGCATGCCCTGGTCGCTCGGGTCCTGACCACGGCTGGAGTGCAGGATCAGTTTCAGTTCTTCGCGGCTGTAATGGTGTTCGTGGTGCGGGCCGGGTTCGCCCTGGCCGGCGATGCGCAGAATCGCGTTGGCGCTGGCGTTGAGCAGGTAGATCGCCGGGTACATCGCCCAGTAGAACAGGTACAGCGGCACTGCCGTCCACAGCGACAGCAGCTCGGGTTTGCGGATCGCCCACGACTTGGGCGCCAGCTCACCGACCACGATGTGCAGGTAGGAAATGATGAAAAACGCGGTAAAGAACGAAATGCCTTTGACCACTTCCGGCGACTGCACGCCGACCGCGCTCAGCAGTGGTTCGAGCAGGTGCGCGAACGCCGGTTCACCGACCCAGCCCAGGCCGAGGGAGGCGAGGGTGATACCGAGCTGACAGGCCGAGAGGTACGCATCCAGTTGACTGTGAACGGTGCGCAGGATGTGCCCGCGCCAGCCGTTCTTGTCGGCGATGGCTTCGACCCGGGTCGAGCGCAGTTTGACCATGGCGAATTCCGCTGCAACGAAGAAGCCGTTGAGCAACACCAGGATCAGAGCAAAAAGAATCATGCCGAAATCGGCGAAAATCGTAGCGAGGGACAAGCAGGGGAAGGGTCCATGATGGAGTTTTGCAGGTTCCGTGTGATTCGTAAAGAGAGAAAAAATCGCGCCTGAAAGGCAGACGCAAGTCAGCCAATGTAGCGGCTGACTTGGCGATTGCCTAGTGGCGCGTGCTGGCCGGTATCACTCGGCGGCGCTGATGGCCCGTGCCTGGGCCACCTGGGCCGGGGCGAAGTGGCAGGTGAACGTGCTGCCATGACCGGGCACGCTGCTGATCTCCATCCGTGCGCGGTGGCGCAGCAACACGTGTTTGACGATTGCCAGGCCCAGCCCGGTGCCGCCGGTGTTGGAGTTGCGACTGGAATCGACACGGTAGAAGCGTTCGGTCAGGCGCGGCAGGTGCTTGCTGTCGATGCCGATCCCGGAGTCCTGCACGCTCAGGTGCGCGCCTTGCTCGTCGCCCCACCAGCGAATGCGGATGTTGCCCTCGGCCGGGGTGTACTTCACAGCGTTGAACACCAGGTTGGAGAAGGCGCTGCGCAGTTCCGCCTCGCTGCCCTTGAGCAGGATCTTGCCATCGGCTTCGAGGGTGATTTTCTGGTTTTTCTGCCCGGACAACTGCTGCGCATCGCTTTTGATCGACTGCAGCAGGGTGTCGATCTGCACCGGCTGATTGTCCGACGGGTAATCGGTGGCTTCCAGTTTCGCCAGCAACAGCAGGTCGTTGAGCAGCGTCTGCATGCGCCCGCCCTGCTGCTGCATCTGCTGCAGGGCGCGACTCCAGCGCGGATTCACTTCCTCGACATTGTCGAGCAGGGTTTCCAGGTAGCCGCAGATCACCGTCAGCGGCGTGCGCAGTTCGTGGGAGACGTTGGCGATGAAGTCTTTGCGCATCTGTTCCAGCTGATGGATGCGCGTGACGTCGCGCACCAGCATCAGATGCTCGTTGTTGCCGTAACGCGTCAGGTACAGCTGAATGCGCACCCGATCATTGGTCGGCGAAGGGATTTCCAGCGGTTCGGCGTAGCTGTCCTGCTCGAAGTATTCCTTGAAGCGCGGATGGCGTACCAGGTTGGTCACCGGTTGGCCGCTGTCCTGCGGGGTCTTGAGGCCGAGCAGGGTTTCGGCAGCGCGGTTCCACCATTCCAGATTGCCGTCGCTGTCGAGCATGATCACCGCATCTTTGAGCGCGGCGGTGGACTCCTGTACCCGGTCGATCACCGCTTGCAGGCGTCCGCGTACCCTTTGGTCGCGGCGTTGCAGGTGGTAGATGCTGTCGAACACCTCGCCCCACAGGCCATAGCCATCGGGCGGTGCTTCATCGGGTTGGTGCAGACGCAGCCATTCGTGCAGGCGCAGCAGTTGCTTGAGCGTCCAGGCCAGATACAGGCCCAGGCCGGCAGCGAGGCTCCAGCCGTAATAGCCGCTGATCAAACCGATCACCAGGCAGGCGGTGACCAGCAACAGCATGTGGCGAATCAGGGTGCCATGCCAGTTTTGATTCACGGAAAATACGGTCCTTGTCAGCGAGTCTGGCGGTCGGATCAGGCCTTGGTGGAAAACCGGTAGCCGGTGCCGCGCACGGTTTGTACCAGATTTTCGTAGGCATCGCCGAGGGCCTTGCGCAGGCGCCGGATGTGTACGTCGACGGTGCGCTCTTCAACATAGACGTTGCCGCCCCAGACCTGATCCAGCAACTGCCCGCGCGTGTAGGCGCGTTCCTGGTGAGTCATGAAGAATTGCAGCAGACGGTATTCGGTCGGGCCCATCTCGGCCGGACGGCCGTCGATGGTCACGCGGTGGCTGATCGGGTCGAGCAGCAGGCCGCCGACTTCGATTGGTGCTTCGCCATCGGTCGGGCCGGCGCGACGCAGCACAGCCTTGAGGCGGGCGACCAGTTCGCGTGGGGAAAACGGCTTGGTGATGTAGTCGTCGGCGCCGACTTCAAGACCCTGAATCTTGTTGTCCTCTTCGCCCTTGGCGGTGAGCATGATGATCGGGATGTCCCCGGTCAGTTCGTCACGCTTGAGGCGGCGGGCCAGTTCGATGCCGGAGGTGCCGGGCAGCATCCAGTCGAGCAGGATCAGGTCCGGTTTGCGGTCAACGATGATGGCGTGTGCCTGCTGCGAGTTCTCCGCCTCGAGGCAGTCATAGCCGGCCATTTCCAACGCAACGGCGATCATTTCGCGAATGGGCGCTTCGTCGTCGACGATCAGAATGCTCCTGCCAACCATGCCTTAATCCTCTTGTCATTTAACTGTCTTGCGCCGCATTAGATAACGGAATTATTGCAGTCGTGTGACAGTATTTTAGTCGTCCGGCGGTTGGCGTGATCCTGGACTAAGCTCTAAGTCCGAATCCTGACAACCACAAAAGAAGGTTTCCATGACTCAAATGACTGCTTCTTTCAAAGCCCTGCTGATGGCTGCTGCCGTTGCATTACCGTCGATGGCGTTCGCCGCCGACCCGGTCATGATGAAAGACGGCATGATGACCGATCACAAAGGCATGACCGTGTACACCTTCGACAAGGACACGGGCGGTAAATCGATGTGCAACGGCGATTGCGCGAAGAACTGGCCGCCGATGATGGCGCCGGCGGGTGCCAAGGCTGAAGGCAAATTCACCCCCATCAAGCGTGATGACGGCACCATGCAGTGGGCATATGACGGCAAGCCGCTTTACACCTTCAAAATGGATGAAAAACCCGGCGACATGAAGGGGGAAGGGTTCAAGGACATGTGGCACATGCCTAAACACTGATTCCTGCAGTAACTACGTCCCTGTGGGAGCGAGCAGGCTCGCTCCCACAGGTTTTTGTGGATCAGCGCAACGCGTAATCCAGCACGATCCCGACAAAAATCGCCAATCCGGCCCAATGGTTGTGCAAGAACGCCTTGAAGCAACGCATGCGGTCGCGATCGCGGGTGTACCAGAACTCCCACGCATAACAGCCAGCGGCCACCAGCAGGCCGAGATGGAACCACGTCCCCAGCTCGAACTTCGACCCGGCCAGCAACAGGCAGCCGAGCGACAGCGCCTGCAACGTCAGGATGATCACCCGGTCCGCATCGCCGAACAGAATTGCCGTGGATTTCACGCCGATCTTCAGGTCATCGTCACGATCGGTCATCGCGTAATAGGTGTCGTAACCCACTGTCCACAACAGATTGGCGATCCACAGCAGCCACGCGGCGGCAGGCAGTTCGCCGGTTTCGGCGGTGAACGCCATCGGCATGCCCCACGAGAACGCCGCGCCGAGCACCACTTGCGGGTAATAGGTGTAGCGCTTCATGAACGGATAGGTGAACGCCAGCGCCAGGCCGCCCAGCGACAGCCAAATGGTCGGCGCATTGGTGCACAGCACCAGCAGGAAACTCACGCCCATCAGCAGCGCGAAGAACACCAGCGCCTCTTTCGAACTGACCTTGCCGCTGGCCAGCGGTCGTTGCGCGGTGCGTTTGACGTGGCCATCAACCTTGCGGTCGGCCCAGTCGTTGATCACGCAACCCCCGGCGCGGGTCAGTACCACGCCAAGGACGAAAATCACGATATTGGCCAGCGAAGGCGCGCCCTTACCGGCAATCCATAGCGCCCATAGCGTCGGCCACAGCAGCAGGTAAATGCCGATCGGCTTGTCCATGCGCGTCAACTGAATGAAATCCCAGGCGCGTGGATTCAAGCGGTTCAGGGACTTGAGCAGGCTCTGGTACATCAGCAGTTCTCCGGATGGGCGCGGGCGGTGTTCCACAGCGTCGGCAGGAAAATCTCCGCCACCAGCACGCTCAAAGCGCCACGGTCGAAGCGCGAACGGCGGCCCCACAGCTCGGGGGCGCGACATTCTGCCGGCAGCCATTCCTGCGGGTAGTGACAGACCTCGATGGCGCGGCGCTGGAAGGCGTGGTCGCAAAACAGCAGTTCGCCCAGCGAGCGGCTGCCCAGTTCGTCCATGTGCAAGCCGTCGCCTTGCAGGGCGGCGCGTGACGCCACGCTGCGGGCGAACACCCAGGCTTCGCCGTGACCGCGCAGATACACCTCGCGCACCCAGCCTTCGCTGTCTTCGGCCAGATCCAGCGCCGCGCATTCGTCGCTGCGCAAAGTGTCCCAGCCTTCGAACAGCGGCGTGACACTGAAGCCGTCATTCGACAGCCGCGTCAGGCGGCGGGTCAGCGAGCCTTCGTCGAACAACCAGTTCAGGGTCAACGAATCGGGAAGGGGCGTCAGTCGGCTTTGAGTCAGCCAGAGCGGGGCCGGGCAGGCATTTGAATGGTGCACAATGAGTCATTATTGGCCGCAAATGAGGCGGCGAGCTTAACATGGCGTGCTGCGAATTTGATGGATCCGGGTCGCCGTTGCGCCGAACAGGCTTGCATCTGCCCGGCACCCTCAGTACAAAACGCCCTGAGCCGGACGGCAGCACCACCACCATCGACCGTCCGCGCCGACCAAAGCCTGAAACCCTGAGGAAGTACCTGAATGAAAAAAGTGGCAATGCATCGTCTGCGGCCTGATCTACAACGAAGCTGACGGCTGGCCGGATGACGGCATCGCGCCGGGCACCCTGTGGCAGGACGTGCCGGAAGACTGGCTGTGCCCGGACTGCGGCGTGGGCAAGTCGGACTTCGAAATGATCGAAATCAACTGAGAAAAACCAAGGAGTAAGGCATGATCGCACCTGTCGTAATCGTCGGCACCGGGCTTGCGGGTTACAACCTGGCCCGGGAGTTTCGCAAACTCGATGGCGAAACCCCGCTGCTGCTGATTACCGCCGATGACGGGCGCTCTTACTCCAAACCGATGCTCTCCACCGGTTCCGGCAAGAACAAGGACGCCGATGGCCTGAGCATGGCCGAACCCGGCGCGATGGCCGAGCAATTGAAGGCCGAAGTGCGCACCCACACGCGCATCAGCGGCATCGACGCCGGCCACAAGCGCCTGTGGATCGGCGAAGAAGCGGTGTACTACCGCGACCTGATCCTCGCCTGGGGCGCGGAAACCGTGCGGGTGCCGATCGAAGGCGATGGCGCCGAACTGGTATTCCCGATCAACGATCTCGAAGACTACGCACGCTTTCGTGCCGCCGCTGCTGGCAAGCGCCGCGTGTTGCTGCTGGGAGCGGGCCTGATCGGCTGCGAATTCGCCAACGACCTGATCCTCGGCGGCTACGAGGTGCAACTGGTGGCGCCGTGCGAGCAAGTGATGCCGATGCTGCTGCACCCGGCCGCTGCGGCCGCCGTGCAGGCCGGGCTGGAAAGCCTGGGCGCGCGTTTTCACCTTGGCCCGGTGCTGACCCGCCTGCAAAAAGTTGCGGACGGGCTGGAAGCGAATCTGTCTGACGGTCAGGTGATTGCCTGCGATGTGGTGGTGTCGGCCATCGGCCTGCGTCCGCGCATTGATCTGGCCGCAGCGGCCGGGGTGCAGGTCAATCGCGGCGTTGTTGTCGACCGGTATCTGAAAACGTCCCACGCCAATATCTACGCCCTGGGCGACTGCGCCGAGGTCGATGGGCTGAATCTGTTGTACGTGATGCCCCTCATGAGCTGCGCACGTGCGCTGGCACAAACCCTGGCGGGTAATCCGACGGCGGTGAGCTACGGCGCGATGCCGATCACGGTGAAAACCCCGGTGTGCCCGTTGGTCGTGTCGCCACCGCCACGGGGCAGCGAAGGCGTCTGGACCGTCGAAGGGCGGGGCGCCGACATCAAGGCCCTGTGCCACAGCGCCGAGGGTCAGTTGCTCGGTTACGCGCTGACCGGCGCGGCAGTGATGGAAAAACTCGCCCTGAACAAACAGCTTCCGCCCCTGCTGGCGTAAATACCGGTCGTTCTGTCGGAATCACCCCGCTTTTGCCCCTACAAAGGTCGCGGGGAGACTGGCGCCGCCGGTATCCGCGTGCCATTCTCACTCCCGTCTGCCGCAGAGTAGAGCCTGCGGCGCCTTGGGCGCTGTTCCAACGAGAACAGCACGGACATAACAACAAAAAACCGTCAAAGGGGCTTCACTAATGCGTAAACCAGAACTCGCCGCTGCAATCGCTGAAAAAGCGGATCTGACCAAAGAACAGGCCAACCGCGTTCTCAACGCCGTCCTCGAAGAAATCACCGGCGCTCTGCACCGCAAGGACAGCGTCACGCTGGTGGGCTTCGGCACCTTCCTGCAACGCCACCGCGGCGCCCGCACCGGCAAGAACCCGCAAACCGGTGAGCCGGTGAAGATCAAAGCCAGCAACACCGTGGCATTCAAGCCAGGCAAGTCGCTTAAAGACAGCGTCAATCCTTAAATTGCGGCGAACTCCCTGACAAGCAGGGAGAACTGCAATAAAAATGGGCACACCGATTGCGGTCGGGTGCCCATTTTTTGTGGCTGCCCATCGGCTTACTGACGTCGGAAACAGGCCTTGCCGTTGCCGAAATCCACGGCCAGACAGTTCGGTTCGATGGCCAGTTGCAGATCCTGAAACAGGCCAGACAAATCGCTGTTCGACGCCGCTTTGGTCTCGCTCTTCAGCGTCACGGTGTTGTTCTCCACCCGCCAGGTGCCCTTGGCAAAGCCGTCTGCGCTGCCATACGCCACGCCGGCGTCAAACGTGCCGTCCTTGCGCAACAGCAATTCAGCGCCCATTTCCATTGCGCCGGTCAGATAGTAATGACCATCCAGTGGCGGGGTGTCCGCTGACGCTTGAGTTGTTGGCAACCAAATAAGTGCTGCGAAAAATATGGCTTTCAATTCCATGAGGTAAAGCTCCTTGGCGGCTCCGGGCTCGGGAGCCGAATGAGATGCAGGCTTCGGACCGTGGCTCAACAGTCAGCCGGTCTGGTTGACATTGCCGGTCGAAAAGAATTTACCAAGGCAAGCTGGCAACGTGGGAAATAAAACGATGTAAGAATTATCCCTGACATTTATCAGAGTATTTTCGGCGTGGAAGTGTTGCTTAAGGGGGTGGAAATGACTGTTGGATCGCACTTCGATAATTATTGAGTTGGCACTGAAGTACAGCATTCACGAGCTGAATAAAGTTTCAGAAAAATGAATTGCCATCAAATTGATGGCACTTTTGTTGTTCGGCGTTGTCGTCAGCGAATTGTTTGTAAAATTCCGCGAATTTTCGGAAGAGTCCTACTTCTATTTCTTACGAGAGTTGTCATGCTTGCCGCCGTGTATTGGGACGGGTGTTCGAGGCGATTCGCGCAGAGCGGGTTGGGCCGCTCTGGATCAAGGGTTCTGAGGGGGCGAGGCAAATGCGCGCAATATAATTCGCCATCAGGGATTCCCCTGCCATATATAGGGCGATCTCTTACACAGCCCAATGAACACTTCGTCTTGTTGTTTAATCAGATGCTTGCTAGTGGCCATCATAGTGATTACGATGCGCCCACTTGAAAGAGCACATCTCAATTGGATGAGTCGCTTCACCGCTCTTCGATACTGTCCCGCGCCGCGGTAACTCCAACAGGCG
>NZ_JABULD010000850.1:0-1020 GCF_014060985.1 Pseudomonas sp. MD195_PC81_125 | reverse complement strand
TGTGGCATGACATTAGAGCCGGTCATACCCGCGCTCGATGAAGAAGAAAATCCTGAACTCCGGGATTTCGCCCGCCGCTTTTGGTGGTCGCTGCCATTAACCGTGATAGTGACCTTGCTCGCCATGGCGGGACACACGTTACAACTTTTCCATGGCCCGATCCAAAACTGGATCGAGCTGGCTCTGGCGACACCGGTGACCTTGTGGGCAGGTTGGCCTTTTTTTGTCAGAGGCATAGCATCTATTAGAAATCGCAGCCCAAATATGTGGACACTGATTGGGTTGGGTACCGCCGCAGCATACCTTTACAGCGTCATGGCAACGCTCTTACCTCAAAGCTTTCCGGCCACCTTCATGCAAGATGGACGCATCGGCGTCTACTTCGAAGCCGCAGCGGTCATCATCTCACTCACCTTGCTTGGGCAGATTCTTGAGCTCAAAGCACGATCGCAAACCTCCGCCGCCATCAAGTCCCTTCTCGGCCTGTCGCCCAAGACAGCACGCCGGATCAATACCGATGGACAGGAAGAAGACATTCCTCTCACCCATGTCCACCTTGGAGACCATCTACGGGTCAGACCCGGTGAAAAGGTTCCAGTTGATGGCTCAGTACTGGAAGGTGAAAGTGCGGTGGATGAGTCCATGCTTACTGGCGAACCAGTGCCGGTAATGAAGAGAGCTGGAGATAGTCTGATCGGTGCCACGCTCAATACACATGGGAGCTTAGTAATGGAGGCGCAGAAGGTCGGCGCCGAGACCATGCTGTCACAGATCGTACAGATGGTCGCTCGGGCTCAGCGATCCAAAGCACCAATGCAACGAATGGCCGACTCGATTGCCGGCTACTTTGTGATGGGTGTTATCGCGATTGCGATACTGACATTTTGTTTGGTTTGGGGGCTTTTTTGGCCCTGAGCCCAGCTGGGTGTTTGGTCTGATCAACGCTGTCGCCGTGCTGATCATCGCTTTGGCCCCCTTGGTGCGTTTGGGGKTCTTTGCTACGCCCCATGTCGATCATGG
>NZ_JABULD010000849.1:0-512 GCF_014060985.1 Pseudomonas sp. MD195_PC81_125 | reverse complement strand
CAGCATTTTCTGCATGCGGTTGCTGCATCACATCGGTGAAGCCGAGCACCGGCGGGCGATTCTGCGCGAGTTCGAGCGCGTCACCCGTGATAGCGTCATCATTTCGTTGTGGGTGGACGGTAATTTCAAGGCCTGGAAACGCAAGCGCGCCGAGCGGCGTCGCGGGCAGGAAGGTTACCAGAACCGGTTTGTGTTACCGGCTGTGACAGTTGAAAAAGAATTCGAAGAAGCAGGTTTTCGCATTCAGGAACAACTCGATTTTATCCCGCTCTATGCCATGTGGCGGGTTTACGTATTACGCAAGAGGTAACAGGATGGTGGTGCAAATAGCAGCAGAAACGGAAGTCGCTCCCCAGGATCGCTTCGATTACTACTGGAACCAGCGCGGTGAATGGGTGGAAGAGCCCAACGTACGCCGTGGCGGGGAAAGTGGTGTGCAACGGGTCGTGGGCCGTGACGGCCAGTTACTGTATGCCAAGCGCCAGACCGGACATATCTATCGCAGCTGGCTG
>NZ_JABULD010000848.1:0-639 GCF_014060985.1 Pseudomonas sp. MD195_PC81_125 | reverse complement strand
TGGATGCCAAGCCAACTCGCGGAAATGGCTTCGCAGGCGAAGCATCATGCGAAGAATGTTCCGGGGTATAGCGTGCATGTGATTGATAGTCTCAGTGCTGCCGACCTTCAACTGCCGCAACTGATTGGTCAACGATGATTCCACAGACGACATAACCACTTTTCCAAATCTGAAAAAAATTATTCAGATCAACTCCAGAACTTAAAAAAGCAACTCACTCTAATTTTTTCCACTTTGCAGCATAGCCAGCACGTGGCTTAACCATTCTTGACCGGAAGTCCACTTATTCCAATAGCAGTAGTAGCAACTGAGATCTCTCAACAAGTAATCTCTTATCGTCACCTCATCTTTATCTTGACTCAGCAAAGACTGCAACTCTTCACAAACCAAAAGTATTATTTCCGGATCTGAGGTTTGTAAGAAGTCAGCAATAACTTTATCGGGGGTGTCGTACTCTATTAGCCAATCTTGATGAAAGTAGGCCCCAAAAAAAGTCGTGAAGCTCGGGAAATTCTTGATTCATAGTTCTGGAAATCCGGTCAGCAAAAAATATCCCAAAGGGAGTGTAGGGTCTTTTTTCAGAACTAGCAGGAGTTTTAGTGCCGACCGAGGATGTGTGGCGCCATTCAGCAAGCTCAC
>NZ_JABULD010000847.1:0-529 GCF_014060985.1 Pseudomonas sp. MD195_PC81_125 | reverse complement strand
CACCGGCTACAAGCGCGGTGACCCGACAATGCCTTGCGCGCCCGCTATCCGCGGGCAGCGGCCACCTCCCCCGTGTTGCGCGGGAAAGGAGCGTGTCTGGCTCGTTTCAGAGATATTTCACACAAGCGTTTGAGGCCCTCGCGCACTCGACGAAACGCCTGCTGCCTGAAGGTTTTCTCAAGAGAATCAAACACTTGAAAAACCCTGCAACACGCTCGGGCTTTGCACCTTGCAACAATTTAATTCGACATTGATTGCTACCGATGAGCAGGTAGGGGATCGATTTCCAGTCTTTTCTGGCATAATCGCGCCCCCTTATGACCGGGTCAGAAAACCTTCATGATCGATTTATTCAGCGGACTGGATGCTTGGGTGCTTGTGAGCCTCTTGCTCGCCCTGACGTTTGTCCTCGCCTTCGAGTTCATCAATGGATTTCATGACACCGCTAACGCGGTAGCCACTGTTATCTACACCAAAGCCATGCCGCCTCACCTGGCGGTGTTCTTCTCCGGTGTGTTTCAACTTCCTC
>NZ_JABULD010000846.1:0-601 GCF_014060985.1 Pseudomonas sp. MD195_PC81_125 | reverse complement strand
AGCCCCTGGAGCTTTTCTTCGAATTCGATTTCTTTCTTGAGCCCGGCATCGTTCTTCAGCGATTCCAGCTGCTTGAGCTGTTCCTGAAGGGCCTTTTCAGCTGCACGAAATTCAGCGAGTCTGGACAATATCTTTACTCCAATAGTGTGTTTGGCTGATACCAACCGCAAACAAAGCTATAAGCCAAGAGCCTTGAAGCGACTCGGTGATAATGGCTCACCTGTCAATCTTGCACAGGCTGAAAAAATTGTAGTAGTTAATGCGCCAAGAGTAAATCCTGATCTTGTCGTCATGTAACAACAGTGGTGTTTTGTATCAATTTGGTGCGTCGCGTCGAAGCGTCGGGCTTAATTTATTTTTAGTTAACGATCACTTAATGCAGCGATGAAGTCAGCGCCGGGCATGGGTTTTCCGAACAGATAGCCTTGCAGGAAGTTGACGTGGTGTGCGGTCAGGTAGTCAGCCTGTGCCGGAGTTTCTACACCTTCGGCAACAATACCCAGATCAAGCTTGGCCGAGAGTTCGATAATCGTGTCCAGAATATGCCGCGACAGCGCATCAATGCCGATCATCGCGACGAAACTCTGGTCGATCTTGAGAA
>NZ_JABULD010000845.1:0-1236 GCF_014060985.1 Pseudomonas sp. MD195_PC81_125 | reverse complement strand
TGGGTTTTCCGTGAAAAAGGTAATCATATTTATTGTTACACCCCTCTATCCCCAATAAATATTGCGCGAAACGGCAGGTAACTGTTTTTCTGTTACAGGACGTTCACGTTTCAGAATAAAAATTATTCATTCTGATACTCATAGACCGCACGGTGGTTAGGTGCCGACACAGCGGGCGAGCGCAATCACGCAATAACTCCCGCAGCATTGGATGCTTGCCTGAGACCGCTAAGTGGACTTCGCCAAATAGTCAGCTCAAAGGCTGATTGGCATCAACAATTCGGAAGCGACTTTTCTCAGCATGTAGGTTTCGCGCAGAATTGATTGCCCCATCGAAGACTCGTGACGCTGCATAACGGCCTCATTGTGCACGATGGCTTCATGCAGGTTGATCCACACAGGCCGCATACCATTCGCGATTTCGTGGCTTTCCATTCTCACGGGCGCTAGCTGGGGAGCGATTTCGCATAGATAAAAATGCGAGGTCATGTGCATCAGGTCATATTCTGGTTTCCAGTAGGGCCGGTACTCCTCGATGTAACCGTAGTGCTGGAGCACCTGTATTTGACGAGCACCAGTCTCTTCCTCAAGCTCACGCTTCAGGCCTGCGACAATGTCTTCGTCACCATCAAGGCCGCCTCCAGGAAAGCTGAAATCGTTATAGCGCTCCGTGAACAGCAACAGGATCTGTTCATCCCGCATCACGATGCCGCGTGCTGCGTGTCGACGGAATACTCTGCCCTGTTTGGATTTCAGCTCGGGGTGAACAATTTCAGTTATGAGTTGCATGTGGTCTCGTTACGGCAAGATCAGTTAGTCATCGTCCAGGGTGGCCACGGTATTTCCGCAGCTCTGGAAATACTGTGGCCAGTGGAACTGGTTCAGCGAAGCAGCAATACGGGTAAAGTGGATGTTCGCAGCATCGTCGTGGTCGTGCTGCCCACCAGAAACTGCCTGATGCGTGAGTGCCCGTACGCCCCCATGACCAAGAGGTCAATGCAGTGCTCTGCCTGATACGCATGAAGTACCGACTCTACTTCGCCTGGGCGGATCTCGGCATGCACTAGCGGGCCAGAACTGGCGAGTGTGGTTCGTGCTTTCTCTAGCTCATTCTGATTTTCTTCAGAGTCCGTACCAACCATGACGATATGAATTGGCAGGCCTTCGCACAGCGGGCTTGAAGCAAGCATCTGTACGGTCTTGTGGCCTGTAGCGCTGCCGTCAAAWGCCACCATG
>NZ_JABULD010000551.1:0-6418 GCF_014060985.1 Pseudomonas sp. MD195_PC81_125 | reverse complement strand
ATCTATCACTTCTTCCAACAGCTGGTTAATGGCCTGACCATTGGCAGCACGTATGCCCTGATCGCCATCGGCTATACGATGGTTTACGGCATCATTGGAATGATCAACTTCGCCCATGGCGAGGTGTACATGATCGGTTCCTACGTGGCGTTCATCGCCATCGCCGGGCTGGCCATGATGGGAATCGACAACGTCCCGCTGTTGATGACCGCCGCGTTCATCGCGAGCATCGTCGTCACCAGTTCCTACGGTTACAGCATCGAACGGATTGCCTACCGCCCCCTGCGCGGCAGCAACCGTCTGATCCCGCTGATTTCCGCGATCGGTATGTCGATCTTCCTGCAGAACACGGTTCTGCTCGCGCAAGACTCCAAGGACAAATCCATCCCCAACCTGATCCCCGGCAACTTCTCCATCGGGCCAGGTGGCGCACATGAAGTGCTGATTTCCTACATGCAAATCGTGGTGTTCGTGGTGACCCTGGTCGCCATGCTCGGCCTCACGCTGTTCATCTCCCGCTCTCGCCTGGGTCGCGCCTGCCGCGCCTGCGCCGAAGACATCAAGATGGCCAACCTGCTGGGCATCAACACCAACAACATCATCGCCCTGACCTTCGTCATCGGTGCCGCGCTGGCAGCCGTTGCGGCTGTGCTGCTGAGCATGCAGTACGGCGTGATCAACCCCAACGCCGGTTTCCTCGTCGGCCTCAAGGCCTTCACTGCTGCGGTACTGGGCGGCATCGGCAGCATCCCCCGGCGCCATGCTCGGCGGGCTGGTGCTCGGGGTGGCGGAAGCCTTTGGCGCCGATATCTTCGGCGACCAGTACAAGGACGTCGTGGCTTTCGGCTTGTTGGTTCTGGTGCTGTTGTTCCGTCCGACCGGCATTCTGGGCCGTCCGGAGGTTGAGAAAGTATGACTAGGAATCTTAAACAGGCACTGTTCAGTGCCTTGCTGGTGTGGGCCGTGGCCTACCCGGTACTCGGTCTGAAACTGACCATCGTCGGCATCAACCTCGAAGTGCACGGCACCAGCCCGGCCATTCTGGCGACCATCGCCATCTGCTCGGTGCTGATGTTCCTGCGGGTGCTGTTCAACCAGCAGATCAGCAAGGCGTGGAAATCCTCGCCGGGCCTGCCGTTGATCCCGGCCAAGGCCAGCAACTTCCTGACCCTGCCGACCACGCAGCGCTACATCATCATTGCGCTGATTCTGGGTGCGCTGGTGTGGCCGTTCTTCGGCTCCCGTGGCGCGGTGGACATTGCCACGCTGATCCTGATCTACGTGATGCTCGGCCTCGGTCTGAACATCGTCGTCGGTCTGGCCGGTCTGCTCGATCTGGGTTACGTCGGCTTCTATGCCGTCGGCGCCTACAGCTACGCGCTGCTGTCGCACTACTACGGCCTGAGCTTCTGGATCTGCCTGCCGATTGCCGGCCTGATGGCGGCGACGTTCGGCTTCCTGCTGGGCTTCCCGGTGTTGCGTCTGCGCGGTGACTATCTGGCGATCGTGACCCTGGGTTTCGGGGAAATCATCCGCCTGTTCCTGCGCAACCTGACCGACATCACCGGCGGTCCGAACGGCATCAGCAACATCGAGAAACCGACGTTCTTCGGCCTGACCTTCGAACGCAAAGCGGCGGAAGGCCTGCAAACCTTCCACGAGTACTTCGGCCTCGAATACAACTCGATCAACAAGGTGATTTTCCTGTACCTGGTTGCTCTGTTGCTGGCACTGGCGGCGCTGTTCATCATCAACCGTCTGCTGCGCATGCCGATCGGCCGTGCATGGGAAGCGCTGCGTGAAGACGAAATCGCCTGCCGCGCACTTGGCCTCAACCCGACCGTGATCAAGCTGTCGGCGTTCACCCTGGGCGCGAGCTTCGCCGGTTTCGCCGGCAGCTTCTTCGCCGCCCGTCAGGGTCTGGTGACACCGGAGTCGTTCACCTTCATCGAGTCGGCGATCATCCTCGCCATCGTTGTGCTGGGTGGCATGGGCTCGCAGCTGGGCGTGATTCTCGCGGCCGTGGTGATGATCCTGTTGCCGGAAATGATGCGTGAGTTCAGCGAATACCGGATGTTGATGTTCGGTGCGCTGATGGTGTTGATGATGATCTGGCGTCCACAAGGTCTGCTGCCGATGCAACGCCCACACATGGAGTTGCGAAAATGAGCCGCGAGATCCTGAAAGTCGAAAACCTGAGCATGCGCTTCGGCGGCTTGCTGGCGGTCAATGGCGTGGCCCTGACCGTGAAGGAAAAACAAGTGGTGGCGCTGATCGGGCCGAACGGCGCGGGCAAGACCACCGTGTTCAACTGCCTGACCGGTTTCTACCAGCCATCAGGCGGCAGCATCCTGCTCGACGGCGAGCCGATCCAGGGCCTGCCGGGGCACAAGATCGCCCTCAAGGGCGTGGTGCGCACCTTCCAGAACGTGCGGTTGTTCAAGGACATGACGGCGGTCGAGAACCTGTTGATCGCGCAGCACCGTCACCTGAACACCAACTTCCTGTCCGGCCTGTTCAAGACCCCGGCGTTCCGCAAGAGCGAGCGCGAGGCCATGGAATACGCCGAATACTGGCTGGAAAAGGTCAACCTGAAAGAGTTCGCCAACCGTACCGCCGGCACCCTGGCCTACGGTCAGCAACGGCGTCTGGAAATCGCCCGCTGCATGATGACCCGTCCGCGGATCCTCATGCTCGACGAACCGGCCGCCGGCCTGAACCCGAAGGAAACCGAAGACCTCAAGGCGCTGATCAGCGTGCTGCGTGAAGAGCACAACGTCACCGTGCTGCTGATCGAACACGACATGAAACTGGTCATGAGCATTTCCGACCACATCGTCGTGATCAACCAGGGCACGCCGCTGGCCAATGGCACGCCGGAACAGATCCGCGACAATCCTGAAGTGATCAAAGCCTACCTGGGGGAAGCGTAAATGCTGCAGTTCGAAAACGTTTCCACCTTCTACGGCAAGATCCAGGCCCTGCACAGCGTCAACGTCGAAGTCCGTCAGGGCGAGATCGTGACCCTGATCGGCGCCAACGGTGCCGGCAAGTCCACGCTGCTGATGACGCTGTGCGGTTCGCCGCAGGCGCACAGCGGCAGCATCCGCTACATGGGTGAGGAACTGGTCGGCCAGGACTCGTCGCAGATCATGCGCAAGAGCATCGCCGTGGTGCCGGAAGGTCGTCGGGTGTTTGCCCGTCTGACCGTTGAAGAGAACCTGTCGATGGGCGGTTTCTTCACCGACAAGGGCGACTATCAGGAGCAGATGGACAAGGTCCTCGGCCTGTTCCCGCGCCTGAAAGAACGCTTCAACCAGCGCGGCGGCACCATGTCCGGCGGCGAACAGCAGATG
Organism: Pseudomonas sp. MD195_PC81_125; assembly: GCF_014060985.1. NCBI lineage: Bacteria > Pseudomonadati > Pseudomonadota > Gammaproteobacteria > Pseudomonadales > Pseudomonadaceae > Pseudomonas > Pseudomonas sp. MD195_PC81_125. Next base: position 3,062 of record NZ_JABULD010000551.1, on the reverse strand, counting down.
CTCGCCATCGGCCGTGCGCTGATGAGCAAGCCGAAACTGCTGCTGCTCGACGAGCCGTCGCTGGGCCTGGCACCGATCATCATCCAGCAGATCTTCGACATCATCGAACAACTGCGCAAGGACGGTGTAACGGTGTTCCTGGTCGAGCAGAACGCCAACCAGGCGCTGAAAATCGCTGACCGTGCGTACGTTCTGGAGAACGGCCGCGTGGTCATGCAAGGTACCGGTGAAGCACTGCTCACCGACCCGAAAGTACGCGAGGCGTACCTCGGCGGTTGAGGCTTTTCGCTGAACAAAAAAACGGCCTTCGGGCCGTTTTTTTATACCTCACACATCCTCCGTGTAGGAGCTGCCGCAGGTGCGATCTTTTGATCTGGCTTCTGGTTTAAAAATCAAAGTCGAAAGATCGCAGCCCTCAGCAGCTCCTACAGGGTTTTGCATTTTTTTCTGAAAAATTTCAGCTGCGCTGTAACGCATCGCCATGAGCGTTCTCTAGTGGGGTAAGCAAGCGCACTTCGCTTGTAAAACCCAAGCTCAAATCTGGAGAAACATCATGACTGCTACCACTCGCACCCTGTCCGCCGCTGCACTGGTTCTGGCTCTTGGTTCCGCCCTGAGCATGACTGCCGTTTCCAGCGCCAACGCCGCCGACAACAGCAACATGGAAAAATGCTTCGGTGTGGCCATGAAGGGTCACAACGATTGCGCCGCGGGCGCAGGCACCACCTGTGCCGGCACCGCGAAAATGGATTACCAGGCCAACTCCTGGAAGTTCGTGCCAAAAGGCACCTGCACCACCACCGAGAGCAAGACCTCGCCGACCGGCTTCGGTCAGATGGAAGCCTTCAAAGCCAAGTCCTGATCCACGACCTGCCCGAGTGACGCTCATGTTCACCCTTAACGAACCTGTCCCACCGCGCACTCGGGCAGCCCTCTACGGGCTCCCGCCCCGCGCGGGGCTGGGACTCAAGACCGGGCACTTTCGTGAAGTGCTCGGCACCCGACCGGACATCGGTTTCTTCGAAGTCCACGCCGAAAACTACATGGTCGACGGCGGTCCGTTTCATCATTTTCTCGGGTTGATCCGCGAGCAGTATCCGCTGTCGCTGCACGGCGTCGGGCTGTCGATCGGGGCCGAAGGGCCACTGGATCTGCAACACCTGCAACGCCTGCAAACACTGATCGAGCGTTATCAACCGCAAGCCTTTTCCGAACACCTGGCCTGGTCGAGCCACGGCCCGGTGTTCCTCAATGACCTGCTGCCGCTGGCGTATGACACGCCGACGCTGAACCGCGTCTGCGAACACATCGATCAAGTGCAGAACAGCCTCAGGCGGCCGATGCTGCTGGAGAATCCAGCGACCTATCTCGGCTTCGAGCGCTCGACCATCGACGAGCCGGCGTTCATCGCCGAGGTGATCCGCCGCAGCGGTTGCGGTCTGCTGCTTGACGTCAACAACGTCTACGTCTCGTGCATAAACCATCAACGCGATCCACTGACCTACCTCGAGGCACTGCCTTTGCACGCCGTCGGCGAGATTCACCTGGCCGGGTTCGCCGAAGACGCCGACAGCCTCGGCGATCGCTTGCTGATCGATGATCACGGCGCGCCGGTTGATGATGCCGTCTGGGCGTTATACCGACAGGCACTCGAACGTGTTGGCCCGGTGGCAACCTTGATCGAACGGGACAATCACCTCCCGGCGTTCAACGTGCTGTTGGCCGAGGCGCAGCAGGCCGAAGCGTTGCTGCGGCGCGCAAGGAGTCAGCCATGAGCACTCAAGCCGACTTCAGCGCCGCCCTGCTCGACACTCGCCTGCCCTGCCCCGCTGGCCTGTACAGTGCCAACGGCGTTGATCCTGCCAGCCGGTTTTCGGTGTATCGCAATAACGTGCAAGGCTCATTGATCAACGCGCTGGCCGACAGTTATCCGGTGGTGCAGCAGTTGGTCGGCGAGGAATTCTTTCGCGGCATGGCGAGCATGTTCATCCAGCAGCAGCCGCCGCACAGTCCGTTGATGAGCCGTTATGGTGACGAACTGGCGGACTTCATTGGTGCATTCGAACCGGCGGCCGAGGTGCCGTATCTGGCCGACGTCGCACGGCTCGAACGCTTGCGCACACTCGCCTATCACGCCGCCGATGCGGCAACAGTCAGTGCCCAACAGATCAGCGCTGCACTGGCCGATCCGCAAACACTGGCCGAACTGAACATCGCCCTGCACCCCTCGCTGCACCTGCTCGACTCCGCCTACGCAGTGGTTTCGATCTGGGCCGCGCACCAGCAAGACACCACACTGGCGGGTATCGATATCCATCAAGGGCAACACGCACTGGTGCTGCGCAACGGTCTGGAGGTCGAGGTCTTTGCCCTCGATCACGGCGCCAGCGTATTCATCCACCATCTGCTGCATCACCGACCGCTGCTGCAAGCGGCGCAAGACAGCCCGCCCTTCGATCTGCCGCAGACCCTCGCCCTGCTGATCGGCCACCACGCCATCACCGACCTGAACACCAAGGTATCGCCATGAACAACCTCATCATTCGCGCCATCGGATTAATGGAAAAAATCCCCCACAGCCTGATCGCCTTCATCGCCCGGTTCTCGATTGCCGCAGTGTTCTGGAAGTCCGGGCAGACCAAGGTCGAGGGACTGGCCATCGACTTGATCGACGGCACCGTTCAACTCGGCTGGCCACACTTGGCGGACTCGACGATTCCGTTGTTCCAGAGCGAATACCACGTACCGCTGCTGTCACCGGAAATCGCCGCGCACATGGCAGCGTTCGCCGAACACTTTTTCCCGGTGCTGATATTGATCGGCTTCGCCACGAGATTTTCGGCGCTGGCGCTGCTGGGCATGACGCTGGTCATCGAGGTGTTCGTCTATCCCGATGCCTATCCGACCCACGGCACCTGGGCGGCGGTGCTGCTGTACCTGATGGCGACCGGGCCGGGCAGATTGTCGATCGATCACATGATCGCCAGGTACTGCAAACGCTGATGTCTGATGTCTCTGATGTCTCTGTAGGAGCTGCCGAAGGTGCGATCTTTTTGATTTTT
>NZ_JABULD010000844.1:0-515 GCF_014060985.1 Pseudomonas sp. MD195_PC81_125 | reverse complement strand
GTGAGGCATCCTGACCCAGTTTTTTAAGAATGGAGCGAACTTTGTTAGAATCCACGAGGCTCCAAATGGCAAGTAATGACCATCGTGGATTCGGCGACAACGTTTCCAGTAATATATCTGCGGACCATTTAGGCGGGAGCTTGCTCCAGCTCAATGCGGCATCAATTCCAGTATCTGGGATTTCAAAAAAGTCTGGAAATAAACGTACAGCATCTTTCCAAGCAGCTAGATACATTGGTTCATGAATTTCTAGCATGACTATTTCATTTGCTATCAAAGCTGCGTTTTCGGCTGTGTTTGAATATGCCCTCCATGACCCATCTGGAAAAGCCTCTTCTACAATCCACTGATTAGGAGAGGCTTCTACAGCATCGCTTTTAGAGTAGGTTGGGTTTAAAGAGATAATTTGCGGCCACATATTCACTAGCGATTTGGAGAAAAACTGTTTCGCCACACGGAATCCTTGAACGCTATGAAGTAGTAGTTTTTCAATGTCTTCGGAGTTGTAGATTTTA
>NZ_JABULD010000843.1:0-1513 GCF_014060985.1 Pseudomonas sp. MD195_PC81_125 | reverse complement strand
CTACCTAAATAGCTTTCGAGGAGAACCAGCTATCTCCGAGCTTGATTAGCCTTTCACTCCGATCCACAGGTCATCCGCTAACTTTTCAACGGTAGTCGGTTCGGTCCTCCAGTCAGTGTTACCTAACCTTCAACCTGCCCATGGATAGATCGCCCGGTTTCGGGTCTATTCCCAGCGACTAGACGCCCTATTAAGACTCGCTTTCGCTACGCCTCCCCTATTCGGTTAAGCTCGCCACTGAAAATAAGTCGCTGACCCATTATACAAAAGGTACGCAGTCACAGAACAAAGTCTGCTCCCACTGCTTGTACGCATACGGTTTCAGGATCTATTTCACTCCCCTCTCCGGGGTTCTTTTCGCCTTTCCCTCACGGTACTAGTTCACTATCGGTCAGTCAGTAGTATTTAGCCTTGGAGGATGGTCCCCCCATATTCAGACAAAGTTTCTCGTGCTCCGTCCTACTCGATTTCATGACTAAGAGACTTTCGCGTACAGGGCTATCACCCACTATGGCCGCACTTTCCAGAGCGTTCCGCTAATCTCAAAGCCACTTAAGGGCTAGTCCCCGTTCGCTCGCCACTACTAAGGGAATCTCGGTTGATTTCTTTTCCTCAGGGTACTTAGATGTTTCAGTTCCCCTGGTTCGCCTCTTGCACCTATGTATTCAGTACAAGATAACCATCTTGTGATGGCTGGGTTCCCCCATTCAGACATCTCCGGATCAAAGTCTGTTTGCCGACTCCCCGAAGCTTTTCGCAGGCTACCACGTCTTTCATCGCCTCTGACTGCCAAGGCATCCACCGTATGCGCTTCTTCACTTGACCATATAACCCCAAGCAATCTGGTTATACTGTGAAGACGACATTCGCCGAAAATTCGCAAAACTCTTAAGAGTCACTCACAAATTTTACCTTAGCCTGATCCGTTACCAGTGAAAGTAACGTTCAGTCTATCTTTCTATCACATACCCAAATTTTTAAAGAACGATCTAATCAAAGACTAGAAATCAATATTCACGCCGGAATATTCATTTCTAAGCTCTAACAAGTAGAAGCAGTTAATGGTGGAGCCAAGCGGGATCGAACCGCTGACCTCCTGCGTGCAAGGCAGGCGCTCTCCCAGCTGAGCTATGGCCCCATACAAAATTGGTGGGTCTGGGCAGATTCGAACTGCCGACCTCACCCTTATCAGGGGTGCGCTCTAACCAACTGAGCTACAGACCCAATTTCGAGCGCGTAACTGATTAGCTCAGAGCTATCAGCTTGGAGCTTAAAGCTGCTTCTATCGTCTTCTTCAATGAATCAAGCAATTCGTGTGGGAACTTATGGAGCAGCTGATGTCGTCGATTAAGGAGGTGATCCAGCCGCAGGTTCCCCTACGGCTACCTTGTTACGACTTCACCCCAGTCATGAATCACACCGTGGTAACCGTCCTCCCGAAGGTTAGACTAGCTACTTCTGGTGCAACCCACTCCCATGGTGTGACGGGCGGTGTGTACAAGGCCCGGGAACG
>NZ_JABULD010000524.1:0-28929 GCF_014060985.1 Pseudomonas sp. MD195_PC81_125 | reverse complement strand
CGAAGGCTGCGATCTTTTGATCTTCAGCCTTTGAGCGCAGCTGCCAGAATCAGCGCCTTCATCTCGGACACTGCCGACTTGAACCCGACGAACAACGCATGCGCCACCAGCGCATGGCCGATGTTCAGTTCGTTGATGCCTTTGATCGCCGCCACCGCTTCGACGTTGTGATAATGCAGGCCATGTCCGGCATTGACGATCAGGCCCTGCGCCAGACCAAACGCTACGCCGTCCGCCACACGCTTCAATTCTTCAGCAACTTCAGTCGGGGTTTCGGCATCGGCGTAACGCCCGGTGTGCAGCTCGATGGCCGGTGCACCAACGCGCTTCGACGCAGCGATCTGGCGCTCGTCGGCATCGATAAACAGCGACACTTCGCTGCCGATCTTCGATAGACGCGCGACCGCTGCCTTGATCCGCTCTTCCTGCCCCGCTACATCCAGACCGCCTTCAGTGGTCAGTTCCTGCCGGGTCTCCGGGACCAGGCAGATGTGCGCCGGACGGATGCGCTCGGCGAACGCCATCATTTCTTCGGTGACGCCCATTTCGAAGTTCATGCGGGTCTGCAGCACATCCTTGAGCAGCAACACGTCGCGCTCCTGAATGTGCCGACGGTCTTCACGCAGGTGCACGGTGATGCCGTCGGCGCCCGCCTCTTCCGCGTCCAGCGCTGCCTTGACCGGATCCGGGTAGCGTGTGCCACGGGCCTGACGCAGGGTGGCGACGTGGTCGATGTTCACGCCAAGAAGAATGCGATTGCTGGTGGTCACGGATGCGCTCCTGAAGGGAAAGATTCGGCGCACAGCATATCAGGGCTTGCGAAATAGCTCGCGGCTGACGAGGGGGCGACCGCCCAAATGAACGGCCAGTGCCTGACGCATCAGACGCTTGGCCGCCGACAGTGCACCGGGCGCGGTCCAGTCGGCTTCGGCCATGGCCAGCAGTTCCGTGCCGTTGAACAGACCCGGCTGCAACAGGAAGACGCGCTCAAGCCCGGCATCCACTTGCAGGCGATAGAGGCCATCCGCAGCCACTGGCTCGCCGTGGATGTCAGTGTTCATCGAGAAGCCGTAACCGAGGTCGTCCAGCAGGCGCCATTCGAAGGAGCGCAACAACGGCTCCAATGGGCGGCCTTCGGCCAGGGCCAGCAGGGTTGCAGCGTAGTGATCGAACACCGCCGGGTGCGGATCTTCGGCGGGCAGCAGGCGGATCAGCAGCTCATTGAGATAGAGGCCGCTGAACAGCGCATCACCGACCATCCAGGTCGCGTTGCCGGCACTTTCCATGCGCCCGACATTCTTCAACTCACCCTTGCCACGAAACTCGACTTCCAGCGGCACGAACGGTCGCGCCAATGTCCCGGCCTTGCCCCGCGCACTGCGCAACACCGCCCGCAGCCGACCTTGCGGCGTGAGGAAATCGACCAGCGCGCTGGTTTCGCGGTAGGCGCGCGAATGCAGGACGTAGGCGGGTTGGGCGGGAGGTGGGTTTGAAGACATGGAACTCTCATGGATAAAACGCGGTTTTATATTCACCCAAAAACCACTGTGGGAGCGAGCTTGCTCGCGAATGCAGGGTGTCAGTCAACAAATATGTCGTCTGGCACTACGCCTTCGCGAGCAAGCTCGCTCCCACAGGTTTTTTCGGTGTTGCGACAACCGCGTACTTACAGGTCGCCGTAACCCAGCGAACGCAGAGCACGCTCGTCGTCGGACCAGCCGCCCTTCACCTTCACCCACAGGTTGAGCATGATCTTGGCGTCGAACAGCAACTCCATGTCCTTGCGCGCTTCGGTGCCGATACGTTTGATGCGCTCGCCCTTGTCGCCAATGATGATCTTCTTCTGGCCGTCACGCTCAACGAGGATCAGCGCATGGATGTGCAGGGTCTTGCCTTGCTGCTTGAACTCTTCGATCTCGACGGTGATCTGGTAAGGCAGTTCGGCGCCCATCTGACGCATGATCTTCTCGCGCACCAGTTCGGCAGCGAGGAAGCGGCTGCTGCGATCGGTGATCTGGTCTTCCGGGAAGAAATGATCGTTCTCCGGCAAGTGATCGGCGATGACCTTTTCCAGCGCGTCGAGGTTGTGCCCTTGCTGCGCGGAAATCGGGATGATCTGCGCGTTCGGCAGCTGTTCCTGCAACCACGACAGGTGTGGCATCAGCTCGGCCTTGTCTTCGATGCGATCGGTCTTGTTCAGCGCGACGATCAGCGGACCGGTCACGTACTGCACGCGCTCCAGCACCATCTGGTCTTCTTCGGTCCACTTGGTGCGATCAACCACGAAGATCACCACGTCGACGTCTTTCAACGCCGCCGAGGCGGTTTTGTTCATGTAGCGGTTCAGGGCCTTTTCGCCACCCTTGTGCATGCCGGGGGTGTCGACGTAGATCGCCTGCACGTCACCTTCGGTCTTGATCCCGAGCATGTTGTGACGGGTGGTCTGCGGCTTGCGCGAGGTGATCGCGAGCTTCTGGCCGAGGATGTGGTTGAGCAACGTCGACTTGCCGACGTTGGGACGGCCGACGATGGCAACGTAGCCACAGCGAGTTGCGTTTGTATCAGTCATTGCCATTCTCCACGCCCAGGGCAATCAGTGCTGCGGCGGCCGCTACCTGTTCGGCAATACGACGGCTCACACCCTGACCTCGGCTTTTTTCATTCAATAAGACCACTTCGCACTCGACGAAGAAGGTACGGCAGTGCGGCTCACCCTGGATGTCCACCACTTCATAGCGCGGCAGTTCACAACCGCGCGATTGCAGGTGTTCCTGCAGACGGGTCTTCGGATCCTTGTTGGTGTCGACCAGCGTCAGGCCTTCGAACTCACCGGCCAGCCAGGCCAGCACGCGCTCGCGAGCGACGTCCATGCCAGCATCCAGGTAGATCGCGCCGATCAGCGCTTCGAGGGCGTCGGCCAGAATTGATTCGCGACGGAAACCACCGCTTTTCAGTTCGCCCGAACCCAGACGCAGGTAGTCACCCAGATCGAAACCACGGGCCAGCACGGCCAGTGTCTCACCCTTCACCAGGCGTGCGCGCAAACGCGACAACTGGCCTTCGCGAGCCAGCGGGAAGCGATCGAACAGCGCCTCGCCGGCGACGAAGTTGAGGATGGCATCGCCAAGGAATTCCAGGCGTTCGTTGTTACGCCCGGCAAAGCTACGGTGCGTGAGGGCCAGCAGCATCAGCTCCTGATCCTTGAAGGTGTAACCGAGCTGGCGCTCGAGACGGCTTAGAGAAACGCTCACGGTTTACCCACGCTGAGTTCGTGGCTGGATTCCACTGCCATCGCCGGGGTACGGCGCAGGCCTGGGACAATTAACGCTGTGTTCAAAAATGACGTCCTGAATATCGTGGCTTCATGCCCTGGCGCCAATTTGTGTCGACGCCAGAAATGCATTCGGCGCTGTGGTCAACAGCGCCGTGATTGATTACTTGATCAGGCCAACCCGCGAGAAATTCGGCAGGTGGCTGAGTTTCGGTTCCGGCCAGCTCATCCAGACAGCGAAGGCTTTGCCGACGATATTCTGGTCGGGAACCATGCCCAGCAGATCCTTGGGAATGTTCGGATCATCCCAGTAGCGACTGTCGTTGGAGTTGTCGCGGTTGTCGCCCATCATGAAGTAGTGCCCGGCCGGCACGGTCCAGGTATGGTCCGGCGTCGCGCGGTAGCGGCTCATTTCCTTGCGGATCAGGTGCTCGGCGGCGCCGAGTTTTTCCTTGTAGAGTTCCGCGCTGCCCAGCGTGCCCGGCTCGGAGCCGACCAGTTGCTCGGCAATCGACTCGCCGTTGACGAACAGACGCTTGTCGGCGGTGTAACGCACCGTGTCGCCCGGTACGCCGACTACACGTTTGATGTAGTTGACGTTCGGATCGCTCGGGTAGCGGAATACCATCACATCGCCGCGCTGTGGATCACCGACTTCGATAATTTTCTTGTCGATCACCGGCAGGCGGATCCCGTAAGAAAACTTGTTCACCAGAATGAAGTCGCCGACGTCCAGCGTCGGTTTCATCGAGCCGGACGGAATCTGGAACGGTTCCACCAGGAACGAACGCAGCACCAGCACGATGAACAGCACCGGAAAGAACGACTTGCCGTATTCAACCAGCAACGGCTCTTTGTTCAGCTTCTCGACCACCACGGGCTCCGGCTGGCTGACACTGCCTTGATAAGAGGCAATCGCAGCACGCCGACGCGGCGCCAGGAACAGCAGATCGAGCAACGCCAACAGGCCGCAGACGAACACGGCGATGACCAGCAACAGCGGGAAATTTAGTGACATAGGACCTGACTATTCCAACCTGAGCACGGCGAGGAAGGCTTCTTGTGGAATTTCCACGTTGCCGACCTGCTTCATGCGTTTCTTACCGGCCTTTTGCTTTTCAAGCAGCTTTTTCTTACGGCTTACGTCACCGCCGTAGCATTTGGCCAATACGTTCTTTCTGAGTGCCTTGACGGTGGTCCGGGCGACGATCTGACCGCCAATGGCAGCCTGAATCGCCACGTCGAACATCTGACGAGGAATCAGTTCTTTCATCTTCTCGGTCAACTGGCGACCTTTGAAGTGCGAATTGTCACGGTGCACGATCAACGCAAGGGCGTCGACCTTGTCACCGTTGATCAGCACGTCCAGTTTCACCAGATTAGCCGATTGGTAACGATCGAAATGGTAATCCAGCGAAGCATAGCCGCGGCTGGTGGATTTGAGACGGTCGAAGAAGTCCAGGACCACTTCGTTCATCGGCAGGTCGTAGGTCACTTGGACCTGATTGCCGAGGAACAGCATGTCGACCTGTACGCCGCGTTTCTCGATGCACAGGGTGATGACGTTGCCCAGGTGCTCCTGCGGAACCAGGATGTTGGCGCGCACGATTGGTTCGCGCATGTCTTCGATGGCCGACACATCCGGAAGCTTGGACGGGTTGTCGACGTAAATCGTTTCACCGGTTTTCAACACCAGCTCGAAAATTACCGTTGGCGCGGTGGTGATCAGGTCCAGGTCGTATTCGCGCTCCAGGCGCTCCTGGATGATCTCCATGTGCAGCATGCCGAGGAACCCGCAACGGAAGCCGAAGCCCAGGGCGTCGGAGCTTTCCGGGGTGTACTGCAGCGAGGAGTCGTTCAGGGTCAGTTTCTGCAGCGCTTCGCGGAAGTCCTCGAAGTCGTCGGAACTGACCGGGAACAGACCGGCGTAAACCTGTGGCTGGATGCGTTTGAAGCCGGGCAGCACTTCAACGTCCGGGGTCGAACTCAGGGTCAGGGTGTCACCGACCGGTGCACCGTGAATGTCCTTGATGCTGGCGATGATGAAGCCCACTTCGCCGGCCTTGAGGTCGGCAGTGGCAGTGTGTTTCGGGTTGAACACACCGACGCTGTCCACCAGGTGGATCTTGCCGGTGGATTTCACCAGGATCTTGTCGCCTTTCTTCACGCGGCCATGACGCACGCGCACCAGGGAAACAACGCCCAGGTAGTTGTCGAACCAGGAGTCGATGATCAACGCTTGCAGCGGATCTTCGATGTTGCCGGTCGGCGCAGGAATGGTCGCGACCAGACGCTCGAGCACTTCGTCGACACCCAGGCCGGTCTTGGCACTGCAGGTAACGGCGTCGGTGGCGTCGATGCCGATGATCTTCTCGATCTCGTCCTTGACGCGGTCCGGCTCGGCCTGTGGCAGGTCGATCTTGTTCAGCACCGGCATGACCTCGAGGCCTTGCTCGATGGCGGTGTAGCAGTTGGCCACGGACTGGGCTTCAACACCCTGACCGGCATCGACCACCAGCAATGCGCCTTCACACGCGGCCAGGGAACGGCTGACTTCGTAGGTGAAGTCGACGTGACCCGGGGTGTCAATGAAGTTCAGCTGGTAGGTGACGCCGTCTTTGGCTTTGTAATAGAGGGTAACGCTGTGGGCCTTGATGGTGATCCCGCGTTCGCGCTCCAGATCCATGGAATCCAGTACCTGGGCTTCCATTTCACGCTCGGCCAGGCCACCGCACATCTGGATGAAACGGTCAGCCAGCGTCGACTTGCCATGGTCAATGTGGGCGATGATGGAGAAATTGCGGATATGACTCAAATCACTCACGGATCAACACTCAAAAAGGCTGCAGGCTTGGCCCGCCGAAAAATAGCCGGGAATTGTACCTGATACACGGCGCAAGCGTCACGTTCGCCTGTCACCCGGATTGCATACGAAAACGCCCCGATCTGTCGATCGAGGCGTTTTCGCGGTTAAAGCATTGGCAACAACGCGGTCATCAACCGGCGCGTCGCAGCAGCCAGACACCCGCCAGCGCACAGACCGTGGCCGGTACCAGCACCGCGAACAGCGGCGAGAAGCCAAACACCAGGCTCGACGGGCCGAGCAGATCCTGGACGATGCGGAAGGTGAAGCCTACCAGCACACCAGTGAACACCCGCTGACCGAGGGTCACCGAGCGCAACGGGCCGAAGATGAAGGAAATCGCCATCAGCACCAGCGCAGCGGTGACCAGCGGCTGCAACACCTTGACCCAAAATGCCAGCCAGTAACGACCGTTGCTCAGGCCTTGATCCGCCAGATAGTGGATATAGCCCCACAGACCGGAAATCGACAGCGACTCAGGCGCCATCACCACCGTGTTGAGCAATTGCGGGCTCAGCGACACGTCCCACTCCTCGCTCGGCGCATTCACCACTTCGGTGCTGCGCTCGTGGAACACCGTGGTGGTCACGTCAGTGAGCAGCCAGCGCTTGCCGTCGAACTCCGCACGCTTGGCGAAGCTGGAGCTGAGCAGGTGGCGCTCTTTGTCGAAGTGATAGCGGGTCACGCCATACAGCAGGCCGTCAGGTTGCACGGCGTTGATATGGATGAACTCCTCGCCCTGACGGTGCCACATACCGTGTTTGGCGCTCTGCGCATCGCCGCTGCCTTGCGCCAGCGAGCGATTGGCCTGCGCCATGCTTTCGGTGGCCGGGGCCACGTATTCACCGATCAGCACACCGGCCAGCATCAACACCAGCATGGGCTTCATGACCGCCCAGACAATGCGCCCGATGGACACACCCGCAGCGCGCATGACCGTCAGCTCGCTGCTGCTGGCCAGACTGCCGAGGCCGATCAGACAGCCGATCAGCGCGGCCATCGGCAGCATTTCATACAGACGGCGCGGCGCGGTGAGCAGGACGAAGCTCAGCACATCGGTCAGGGTGTAGGTATCGCTGACGTCGCTCATCTCGTCGATGAAGGCAAACAGGGTCGCCAGACCCAGAATGATCGCCAGCACCGCGATGATCGCCACGAATACGCTGCTGCCGATGTAGCGGTCGAGTTTAACCACGGGCCACCTCCAGCGCAGCGCTGCGACGACTGGCCAGCTTCAGGCGCAACGGTTCCCAGTACAACAGGCCGAGACCGATGAACAGGAAGATCCCGTGCACCCACCACAGGCCAAGGGCCGGTGGAATCTTGCCTTTTTCGAGGGCGCCGCGGGCGGCAATCAGGATGGTCAGGTAAGCCATATAAAGAAGAATCGCCGGCAGCAGCTTCAGGAAACGGCCCTGACGCGGATTGACCCGCGACAGCGGCACCGCCATCAGGGTCACGATGAATACCAGCAACGGCAGCGAAATCCGCCATTGCAGTTCGGCCCTGGATCGCTCGTCGTCGGCGCTCAGCAGGGTCGAAGTCGGGATCGCATCACGGTCGGTAACTTCGTCGCTGGCATCGGGCTTGGGCAGCAATACGCCGTAGGTGTCGTATTTGATCGCGCGGTAATCGGCCTGACCCGGGCTGCCGTCATAGCGATAGCCGTTGTGCAGGATCAGGTAGCGGTTGCCGTCCGAGTGGACTTCCTGCCGCCCCTTCTCGGCCACCAGTACGGAAATCCCGCGGTCTTTCTGATCCGAGCCGAGGTTCTTCTGCGAGATGAACACGCCGCCGAGGTTGACGCGATCGTCGGTCAGGCTTTCGGTGTAGGTCACCCGGGTACCGTCACGCAATGCCTGGAAACGGCCGGGTTCGAGGGTATCGAACTCGGTCAGCGCGTCCTGCTTGTTCAGCAGCAGCTGAAAACTGATTGGCGCCCTGCGGGGCCAGGCTCAGGCTCAGCCACGCGACGGCCAGTGCCACCAGCGTTGCCGGGAACAGGGTCATGCGCAGCAGACGCTGCTGACTCATGCCGGTGGCCGAGAGCACGGTCATTTCGCTTTCGAGGTACAACCGGCCGTAAGCCAGCAGGATCCCGAGAAACAGGCCCAACGGCAGGATCAGCTGCATGAAACCCGGCAGGCGGTAACCCATGATCAGGAACAGCGATCCCGGATCGAGTTGGCCCGCAGCGGCCTGGGCAAGGTATTTGATGAAGCGACCGCTCATGATGATGACCAGCAGCACGGCGCTGACGGCGCTCAGGGTCAACATCACTTCACGGGACAGATAACGGAAGACGATCAAACCAGACACTCCAGGGTTGTCAGGCTAAGGCGGCCAAACAAGCAAACGTTTCAAGCGACCCGCAAGGCAGAGCCGTCGAAAAAAGATGCGGCATTATCCTGTGATTGAGGGCGCCTGTCACTGCGCACACTCACCCAAGCGTAGATTCCGTTGAAGATCGCACAACCGAGGGTTGTCAGGCGCGGTGAGCGAGGTTCAAACTGCCGCCTTCGTCGCAGGCACAGACCTGCGCCTCTTCTATCTATAAGCAGGCGACTGCGGACACCGTCGAACGCCTGCGTGTTGACCATTCATTCAGGGATCCGGACATGGAACTGGTTGTAAAAAGCGTTAGCCCAGAAACGTTGAAAACCGCCACCCTGGTGGTTGCCGTTGGCGAAGGCCGCAAACTCGGCGTTGCCGCCCGACAGGTCGACGAGCTGAGCGGTGGCGCGATCAGCGCCGTACTCAAGCGTGGCGATGTGGCCGGCAAGGTCGGTCAAAGCCTGCTGCTGCACAGCCTGCCGAACCTCAAGGCCGAGCGCGTGCTGCTGGTCGGCGTGGGCAAGGATGAAGAACTGGGTGACCGTCCGTTCCGCAAAATCGTTGCCGGCATCCTCAACACCCTGAAAGGTCTGGGCGGCAGCGACGCTGTACTGGCCCTGGATGAAATCATCGTCAAGAACCGCGACAGCTACGGCAAGACCCGCCTGCTGGCCGAAACCCTGGTGGATGGCGAATACACGTTCGACCAGTTCAAGAGCCAGAAAGCCGAGCCGCGCGCCCTGAAGAAAATCACCCTGCTGACCATCAAAGCCGCCCAGGCCGAAGTGCAGCGCGCGGTGAACCACGCGACCGCGATCGCCAACGGCATGGCGTTCACCCGCAATCTGGGCAACCTGCCACCCAACATCTGCCATCCGACCTTCCTTGGCGAACAAGCCAAGAACCTGGGCAAAGAGTTCAAGGATCTGAAAGTCGAAGTCCTCGACGAGAAGAAGATCAAATCACTGGGCATGGGTTCGTTCTACGCCGTCGGTCAGGGCAGCGCCCAGCCACCGCGCCTGATCGTCATGCAATACAACGGTGGCAAGAAGTCCGAGAAGCCTTACGCGCTGGTCGGCAAAGGCATCACCTTCGACACCGGCGGTATCAGCCTCAAGCCTGGCGCCGGCATGGACGAAATGAAGTACGACATGGGCGGCGCGGCCTCCGTGTTCGGTACCCTGCGTGCCGTCCTTGAGCTGAAGCTGCCGATCAATCTGGTATGCATCCTCGCCTGTGCGGAAAACATGCCGAGCGGCACTGCGTCGCGTCCGGGCGACATCGTCACCACCATGAGCGGCCAGACCGTGGAAATCCTCAACACCGACGCCGAAGGCCGTCTGGTGCTGTGCGACGCGCTGACCTACTCCGAGCGCTTCAAGCCGCAAGCGGTGATCGACATCGCCACCCTGACCGGTGCCTGTGTGGTTGCACTCGGTGCACACACGTCTGGCCTGCTGGGCAACAACGACGAGCTGATCGAGCAACTGCTCAGTGCCGGCAAGGCCGCTGACGACCGCGCCTGGCAACTGCCGCTGTTCGACGAATACCAGGAGCAGCTGGACAGCCCGTTCGCCGACATCGCCAACATTGGCGGGCCGAAGGCCGGCACCATCACCGCCGCATGCTTCCTGTCGCGCTTCACCAAGAACCTTAACTGGGCGCACCTGGACATCGCCGGCACCGCATGGACCAGCGGCGGCAAGGACAAAGGCGCCACTGGCCGTCCGGTTCCGCTGCTGACCCAATACCTGCTGGACCGCGCCAAAGCCTGAAACCGATGAACCCGGGCGGCGTCACTCTACGGTGACGCCGTTCCAGGCTCAGGAACCGCAATGACCAAAGTCGACTTCTATATCCTGCCCAGCGCCGATCCTTCGGCTCGCCTGGACTTTGCCTGCAAGCTCACCGAAAAAGCCTGGCGCATGGGCCACCGCATCTACCTGCATTGCAGCGATGCTGCTCAGCGTGATGATCTCGATGCGCGCCTGTGGGCATTCAAGGGCGAAACCTTCGTCCCTCATGGCCCTGCCGATAGTGAACCGGACGGTTTGATTGTGCTGGGAGTCGGCGCGGACTGCGGCGCGCATCAGGATCTGCTGGTCAACCTCGACCTGAAAGTCCCGGCCTTTGCCAGCCAATTCGCCCGCGTGGCGGAAGTGGTGGTGGAAGATCCGACGATTCGCGCGGCGGCACGGGAGAGTTTCCGTTTCTACCGCGAACAGGGCTATCCTCTGCAAGATCACCGTTTACAGCGACTCTGAGTACGCCGATGGACACTCCAAAACCGCTGCAAAAGCCTGCGCACCTGCTGGACGATCTCGAATCGATCCGCCAGTTGCTCGGCGATGACAACCTGCAACCGCCGCTGCTGACCGACACGGTCGATGACGGTGAACAGGAACAGATTCCGATGCTGTTCGAGGCCGTCGACGCCACGCCGCCGACCATCGAACCGACACCTGCTCCGGCTCCGGCACCCGCTGCCGCACCTGTGGATAAAGGCCCGGACGCCCTGCTGCACCTGGACAGCGAACTGCGCGCCGCCGCGCAATTGATCATGCAGGACGTGATCGACGACTTCGCACCGCACATTGAAACCGAAATCAAACGCCGCCTCGAGGCGCGGATGGAACGGTTGCTCAGCCAATACGAATAACCCGGATGGATCTCCTTGTGGCGAGGGGATTTATCCCCGATCGGCTGCGCAGCAGTCGTGAACCCTGCGAATACGCAGCGTGATTTAATTATTTGGGGCTGCTGCGCGGCCCATCGGGGATAAATCCCCTCACCACAATGGTTCCCACCCAACATTAGTGTCCGCCCAGCCTCCCCCGCTCGCCCTCGGCCCCATGCCCCGCTATACTTCCCGGCTTTTCCTGAATAAATGCCAATAGGGTCCCGCCGCGCATGGATAAGACCTACCAGCCGCACGCCATTGAAACTTCCTGGTACAACACCTGGGAGTCCGAGAACTATTTCGCACCGCAAGGCGCGGGCGATTCCTACACCATCATGATCCCGCCGCCGAACGTCACCGGCAGCCTGCACATGGGTCACGGTTTCAACAACGCGATCATGGACGCCCTGATCCGTTTCCGCCGCATGCAGGGTCGCAACACCCTGTGGCAGCCGGGCACCGACCACGCCGGTATCGCCACGCAGATGCTGGTGGAGCGTCAACTGGAAGCCACCGGACAGAACCGCCACGACCTGGGGCGCGAGAAATTCCTCGAGAAAGTCTGGGAGTGGAAGGATCAGTCGGGCGGCAACATCAGCCGTCAGATCCGCCGCCTCGGCTCGTCCGTGGACTGGAGCCGCGAGCGCTTCACCATGGACGACGGTCTCTCGGAAGCGGTCAAGGAAGCCTTCGTACGCCTGCACGAAGACGGTCTGATCTACCGCGGCAAGCGTCTGGTCAACTGGGACACCAAGCTGCATACGGCGATTTCCGACCTCGAAGTGGAAAACCACGACGAAAAAGGTTTCCTGTGGAACCTCAAGTACCCGCTGGCCGACGGCGCGAAAACCGCTGAAGGCAACGATTTCCTGATCGTCGCGACCACCCGTCCGGAAACCATGCTCGGCGACTCCGCCGTCGCGGTTAACCCGAACGACGAACGCTACAAAGCCCTGATCGGCAAATTCGTCGAGCTGCCACTGGTTGGCCGCCGCATCCCGATCATCGCCGACGATTACTGCGACCCTGAATTCGGCACCGGCTGCGTGAAGATCACCCCCGCCCACGATTTCAACGACTACGAAGTCGGCAAGCGCCACAACCTGCCGCTGCTGAACATCTTCGACAAGAACGCCAACGTGCTGCCCGCAGCCCAGGTGTTCAACCTTGACGGCACGTTGAACGACAGCATCGACGGCAAGATCCCGGCCGAGTACGCCGGTCTCGAGCGTTTCGAAGCGCGCAAGAAGATCGTCGCTGCGTTCGACGCCGCCGGCCTGCTGGTCAGCGTCGACGATCACAACCTGAAAGTGCCGAAAGGCGACCGTTCTGGCACCGTCATCGAGCCGTGGCTGACCGACCAGTGGTACGTGTCGACCAAGCCTCTGGCCGAGCCGGCGATTGCCGCCGTTGAAGACGGCCGCATCCAGTTCGTGCCCAAGCAGTACGAAAACATGTACTTCTCGTGGATGCGCGACATCCAGGACTGGTGCATCAGCCGTCAACTGTGGTGGGGCCACCGGATTCCGGCGTGGTACGACGAGTCGGGCAAGGTCTACGTCGGTCGCGACGAAGCCGAAGTGCGTGCCAAGCACAACCTCGGCCCGGACGTTGCGCTGCAACAGGACAACGACGTGCTCGACACCTGGTTCAGCTCGGGCCTGTGGACGTTCTCCACTCTGGGTTGGCCGGAAAAGACCGAGTTCCTGAAGAAATTCCACTCCACCGACGTGCTGGTCACCGGTTTCGACATCATTTTCTTCTGGGTCGCCCGGATGATCATGCTGACGATGCACCTGATCAAGAACGAGGACGGCACCCCGCAGGTACCGTTCAAGACCGTTTACGTGCACGGCCTGGTGCGTGATGGCCAGGGCCAGAAGATGTCCAAGTCCAAAGGCAACGTCCTTGACCCGCTGGACATCATCGACGGTATCGAGCTGGAAGCGCTGGTGCAGAAACGTACCTCCGGCATGATGCAGCCGAAACTGGCGAAGAAGATCGAGAAGCAGACCCGCGACGAGTTCGCCGACGGCATTGCCAGCTACGGCACCGACGCCCTGCGCTTCACCTTCTGCTCGCTGGCCTCGACCGGTCGCGACATCAAGTTCGACATGGGCCGCGTCGAAGGCTATCGCAACTTCTGCAACAAGATCTGGAACGCCGCGCGTTATGTTCTGGACAAAGGTGAAGACTGCGGCCAGAACGGCGAAGCCTACGAGCTGTCGCTGGCGGATCGCTGGATCATCTCGCAACTGCAACGCACCGAAGCCGAAGTAACCCGTCAACTGGATCAGTTCCGTTTCGACCTCGCCGCGCAAGCACTGTACGAGTTCATCTGGAACCAGTACTGCGACTGGTACCTGGAACTGTCCAAGCCAGTGCTGTGGGACGAAAACGCGCCGGTCGAGCGCCAGCGCGGCTCCCGTCGCACGCTGGTGCGCGTGCTGGAAGTGGCGCTGCGTCTGGCGCATCCGTTCATGCCGTTCATCACTGAAGAAATCTGGCAGCGCATCGCGCCGCTGGCCGGTATTCAGGGCAAGACGATCATGCTGCAACCGTGGCCGGTGGCCAACGAAGAGCGCATCGATCCGGCCGCCGAGGACGACATCGAATGGCTCAAAGGCCTGATGCTCGGCACGCGCAACATTCGTGGCGAGATGAACATCGGCCCGGGCAAACCGCTGCCGATCTACCTGAAGAACGTCAGCGCTGAAGACCAGCGTCGTCTGACCGAGAACGAAGCGCTGCTGAAGAAGCTGGCGCGTCTGGAATCGATCACCCGTGCTGGCCGCTGGCGAAGAAGCGCCACTGTCGGCCACCGCGCTGGTTGGCGAGATGGAAGTGCTGGTGCCGATGGCCGGCCTGATCGACAAGGGCGCCGAGCTGGCGCGTCTGGACAAGGAAATCCTGCGTCTGCAGGGTGAAGTCCAGCGAGTTGGCGGCAAGCTGTCGAACGCCGGTTTCGTTGACAAGGCCCCGGCCGAAGTATCGAGAAGGAACGCGCCAAACTGGCCGAGGCGGAACAGGCCTTGGGCAAACTGGCCGAGCAACACGCGCGGATTTCCAGCCTGTAAGGGCAAGCCGCAATGACAAAGGGAGGCCAAATGGCCTCCCTTTTTTATTCCAGAACACCAATCCCCTGTAGGAGCTGCCGAAGGGCTGCGATCTTTTGACTTTGCTTTTCAAGATCAAGATCAAAAGATCGCAGGCTTCGCCAGCTCCTACAGAGAGCCACACAAAAACAAGAGGATTTTCTCATGGCTAAAATCGGATTTATCGGCACCGGCATCATGGGCCACCCAATGGCTTCGAACCTGCAGAAAGCCGGTCACAGCCTGTTCCTGTCGGCGCACCACGACGCCGCTCCGGCCGACCTGGTGGCTGCTGGCGCCGTCGCCCTCGCCAACCCGCGCGAAGTGGCGCAGGAAGCTGAATTCATCATCGTCATGGTCCCGGACACCCCCGCAGGTCGATGACGTGCTGTTCCGCGCCGATGGCGTCGCGGCTGGCATCGGCAAAGGCAAAGTAGTGATCGACATGAGCTCGATCTCGCCGACCGCCACCAAGGCCTTCGCCGCGAAGATCAACGAAAAAGGCGCGCAGTACCTCGACGCCCCGGTATCCGGCGGTGAAGTCGGCGCCAAGGCCGCGACCCTGAGCATCATGGTCGGTGGCGACGCCGATGCCTTCGAACGCGCCCTGCCGCTGTTCCAGGCCATGGGCAAGAACATTACCCTGGTCGGTGGCAATGGCGACGGTCAGACCGCCAAGGTAGCGAACCAGATCATCGTCGCGCTGAACATTCAGGCCGTGGCCGAAGCCCTGCTGTTCGCTTCGAAAAACGGTGCCGATCCAGCCAAGGTGCGTGAAGCGCTGATGGGCGGTTTCGCTTCGTCGAAGATCCTCGAAGTGCACGGCGAGCGCATGATCAAAGGCACCTTCGACCCGGGCTTCCGCATCAGCCTGCACCAGAAGGACCTGAACCTGGCCCTGCAAGGCGCCAAGGAACTCAACATCAACCTGCCGAACACCGCCAATGCCCAGCAAGTGTTCAGCACCTGCGCGGCGATCGGTGGCAGCAACTGGGACCACTCGGCGCTGATCAAGGGCCTGGAACACATGGCCAACTTCTCGATTCGCGACAAGAAGTAATCTGCGCTTCTGGCTCGCTCCCTGTGGGAGCGGGCTTGCCCGCGATGGCATCGACTCGGTCCGCCTGAATGACCGCGGCGCCTGAATCGCTGGCAAGCCAGCTCCCACAAGGATCGCGTCGCTGCACCGTTGTCGTTCCATCCCAATAACAAGAATTCCGGGAGCCCGCCATGTCGGTCGATCCGCAACAACTGCTGCGTGAGCTGTTTGCCACAGCCATCGACGCGGCCCATCCGAACCAGGTCCTCGAAGCCCATCTGCCTGCCGATCGCACGGGTCGGGTGATCGTCATCGGCGCCGGCAAAGCCGCCGCTGCCATGGCACAAGTGGTCGAGCGCAGCTGGCAGGGCGAAGTCTCGGGCCTGGTAGTGACCCGTTACGGTCACGGCGCGCCGTGCGAAAAAATCGAAGTGGTCGAAGCCGCGCACCCGGTACCGGACGCTGCCGGCCTGGCCGTGGCCAAACGCGTGCTGGAACTGGTCAGCAATCTGACTGAAGACGACCGCGTGATCTTCCTGCTGTCCGGTGGCGGCTCTGCCCTGCTCGCCCTGCCGGCCGAAGGCATCACCCTGGCCGACAAGCAGTCGATCAACAAAGCCCTGCTCAAATCCGGCGCGACCATTGGCGAAATGAACTGCGTACGCAAGCACCTTTCGGCGATCAAGGGCGGCCGCCTCGGCAAGGCTTGCTGGCCTGCCACCGTCTACACCTACGCAATTTCCGATGTGCCGGGCGACCTCGCCACGGTCATCGCCTCCGGTCCGACCGTGGCCGACCCAAGCACCTCGGCCGAAGCGCTGGCGATCCTCAAGCGCTACGGCATTGAAGTCCCGGCCT
The DNA here is from genome assembly GCF_014060985.1 of Pseudomonas sp. MD195_PC81_125. Taxonomy (NCBI): domain Bacteria; kingdom Pseudomonadati; phylum Pseudomonadota; class Gammaproteobacteria; order Pseudomonadales; family Pseudomonadaceae; genus Pseudomonas; species Pseudomonas sp. MD195_PC81_125. The sequence continues at coordinate 12,789 of NZ_JABULD010000524.1, read as the reverse complement.
CGGTGCGCACCTGGCTGCAAAGCCCGGAATCGGAAACCGTCAAACCCGGCGATCCAAGCCTGGCCCGCAGCCATTTCCAGTTGATCGCCCGCCCGCAGCAATCGCTGGATGCCGCGGCGGTGAAATGCCGCCAGGCCGGTTTCAGCACGCTGATCCTTGGCGACCTGGAAGGTGAATCCCGCGAAGTGGCGAAGGTCCACGCCGGCATCGCCCGGCAGATCATCAATCACGGGCAGCCACTGGCAGCGCCGTGCGTGATTCTCTCCGGCGGCGAAACCACGGTGACCGTACGCGGCAATGGCCGTGGCGGGCGCAACGCCGAATTCCTCCTCAGCCTCACCGACAGCCTCAAAGGCCAGCCCGGCGTCTACGCGCTGGCCGGTGACACCGACGGCATCGACGGTTCGGAAGACAACGCCGGCGCGATCATGACCCCGGACAGCTACGCCCGCGCCGCCGCCCTCGGTTTGAGCGCCAGCGACGAGCTGGATAACAACAACGGTTACGGCTACTTCGAGGCGCTCGACGCGCTGATCGTCACCGAACCGACCCGCACCAACGTCAACGACTTCCGCGCCATCCTGATCCTTGAGAACTGCAAATCATGACGCCTGATAAAAAGGTCAAAATCCTCGCCACCCTCGGGCCTGCCGTCGACGGCATCGAAGACATCCGTGAACTGGTCGAGGCCGGGGTCAACATCTTCCGCCTGAACTTCAGCCACGGCGATCACGCCGACCACGCCAAGCGCTATCAGTGGATCCGCGAAGTCGAGCGCCAGCTCAACTATCCGCTGGGGATCCTGATGGATTTGCAGGGGCCGAAACTGCGCGTCGGCAAGTTCGCCGACGGCAAGGTGCAGCTGCATCGCGGTCAGGCGTTCCGCCTCGATCTGGACGCGACCCCGGGCGATGAACGCCGGGTGAACCTGCCGCACCCGGAGATCATCGCCGCGCTCGAAGCCGGCATGGATCTGCTGCTGGATGACGGCAAACTGCGCCTGCGCGTGGTCAGTAAATACACCGACGCAATCGACACCACCGTGCTCGCTGGCGGCGAACTGTCGGACCGCAAAGGCGTGAACGTGCCGCAAGCGGTGCTCGACCTCAGCCCACTGACCGCCAAGGATCGCCGCGACCTGAGCTTCGGCCTGGAGTTGGGGGGTGGACTGGGGTGGCGCTGTCGTTCGTGCAACGCCCGCAGGACATTCTCGAAGCCCGCGAGCTGATCGGCGACAAGGCCTTCCTGATGGCGAAAATCGAGAAGCCGTCGGCGGTTGAGCAACTGCGCGAAATCGCCCAACTGAGCGACGCGATCATGGTCGCTCGCGGCGACCTCGGCGTGGAAGTGCCGGCAGAAAGCGTGCCGCAGATCCAGAAAAACATCATCAGCACCTGCCGCGAACTGGGCAAACCGGTGGTGGTGGCGACGCAGATGCTCGAATCGATGCGTTTCTCCCCGGCCCCGACCCGCGCCGAAGTCACCGACGTGGCCAACGCCGTGGCTGAAGGCGCAGATGCGGTGATGCTGTCGGCCGAAACCGCGTCCGGCGAATACCCGCTGGAAGCGGTGCAGATGATGAGCAAGATCATTCGCCAGGTGGAAAACGGTCCGGACTACCAGACCCAACTCGACGTCAGCCGACCGAAAGCCGAGGCAACGGTGTCCGATGCGATCAGTTGCGCGATCCGCCGCATCAGCAACGTGCTGCCGGTGGCGGTGCTGGTCAACTACAGCGAATCGGGCGCTTCGACGTTGCGCGCGGCACGGGAACGACCGAAAGCGCCGATCCTCAACCTGACGCCGAACCTGCAGACCGCGCGGCGCTTGAGCGTGGCGTGGGGTATTCATTCGGTGGTCAACGATCGCCTGCGTCAGGTCGATGAAGTGTGCTCCACCGCGCTGGAAATCGCCCAGGCGCAAGGCATGGCCGAGCGTGGCGATACCTTGCTGATCACCGCCGGTGTGCCGTTCGGGCAGCCGGGATCGACCAACTCACTGCGGATCGAAACGCTGATCTGACCCATATTTTGATGTGAATACAAAACCTGTGGTGAGGGGATTCATCCCCGATTGACTGCGCAGCAGTCACCGCTTCAAGAGAGTGACGGTTTTCACAGAAAAACCGCATTCACCGATTTGGGGCTGCTTCGCAGCCATCGGGGATAAATCCCCTCACCACAGGTAAGCAAGACCTTTTGATTGTCCCACTGCCCAGATTTTTTCAACATGCCTGCCAATCATTTCAACACCCACTGCCCCGACTGGGCCGAGGCTTTGCTCAACGGTTTCAGTCAGATTTTCCTCCAGCGCCATCCGCTGTGCGGCCTGTTGTGCCTGCTGGCGATCCTGCTCACTGCGCCGGTGCTGTTTGCCGGCGCGCTGCTCGGTGCAGTCGCCGGACTGCTCACCGCGCAACGACGCAACTACGCCAAGGCGGATCGTCAGGCCGGGTTGTTCAGTTACAACGGCGTGCTGCTTGGCTTGGTGCTGAGCCTGTATTTCCCGTGGTCGCCGATGCTGCCGCCGCTGATTCTGGCGGCCGGCGGCCTCAGTGCGATGGTCACTCAGCAATGGCTCAAACACGTGTACCGCAGCCGATCGATACCGGCGTACACCTCACCGTTTGTAGCAATGAGCTGGGTGTTACTGTTGTTCGCCGAACCGTCTGCGCCGATGACTCACATCGAGATGACCACGCTGAACCTGCTCGCCGCTGAACTGCGTGGACTGGGTCAGGTGATGTTCCTCGGTCATCCGCTGGCCGGCGCGTTGATCGGCATCGGTCTGTTGATCGCCGATCGCCGCGCGTTCTGCTGGGCGCTACTGGCTTCGGGCATCGGCCTGGCATCCAGCCTGCTGCACCACGAAACCGCTGCAGCGTTGCTGGGACTGGGCAGTTACAACGCGGTGCTCGCCGCCCTCGCCTTCAGTTCACAGCGTCAACAACCGTGGCTGCCGCTGCTGGGCATCGTCCTGGCGCTGCTGGTCACGCCGCTGTTCGCCGCCCTTGGTCTGGCGACGCTGACCGCGCCGTTCATCCTCGCCGGCTGGCTGATCCGCGCCGGGATCCAGATGCTCGGCAAAGCGACCGTCGACGCCACGCCTTGCGCACAGGGGGACAATCAACCTAGGCTGCGCTGATCTTCAATTCAGGCGTTATCCATGGACAGCAGCAACAGTTGGCGTGAACGGCTTTACGTGATGATTTTCCAGAGCGACACCCTCGCCGGGCGGCGCTTCGACGGCACCTTGCTGTTGATCATCCTCGCCAGCCTGGTGGTGGTGATGCTCGACAGCATCGACAGCATTCACCAGAACTACGCCGATGTGCTGGCCTACATCGAATGGGGCTTCACCGTCATTTTTCTCGGCGAGTACATCCTGCGCCTGTATTGCTCACCGAAGCCGTTGCGCTACGCCTTCAGTTTCTACGGACTGGTGGATCTGCTGGCGATCGTGCCGGGGATCCTCGCGCTGTATTACAGCGATGCGCAGTACCTGCTGATCATCCGGATCATCCGGATGCTGCGGATCTTCCGCGTACTCAAGCTCAGCCCATACCTCAAGCAAGCCAACTATTTGATGTCGGCGCTGCGCGGCAGCAAGCAGAAGATCGTGGTGTTCCTGGTCAGCGTCTGCACCCTGGTGACGGTGTTCGGCACCCTGATGTACGTGATCGAAGGCCCGGAACACGGCTTCACCAGCATCCCCAAAGGCATCTATTGGGCTATCGTGACCCTGACCACCGTCGGCTTCGGCGACATCGTGCCGAAAACCCCGCTGGGCCAGGTGATTTCCTCGCTGGTGATGATCACCGGTTACTCGATCATCGCCGTGCCCACCGGGATCTTCACCGCAGAACTGGCCAACGCCATGCGCGGCGAACAGCTGCAACACGACTGCCCGGTGTGCAAGAAAAACAGCCATGAACACAGCGCGGCGTTTTGCTCGCGGTGTGGCAGTCAGCTGTTCAAGAAAGTGGAATAAGCACAGAGCTTTTTAATCTTTAAACGACTATGCGTGCCCCGTTATAGTCAGTGGCAATTAAACATCACCCCCTGCAGGAGCTGCCGCAGGCTGCGAGCTTTTGATCTTGATTCTCTAAAAACACAATCAAAAGATCGCAGCCTGCGGCAGATCTTACACAAAACAAAACAAGGAATGCGCAGTGAAAAAACTCTTTGGCGCCTCACTTCTCGCCGCCGGTCTTGCCTTTGGCAGCGTGGCTCAAGCCGCACCGACCCTGCTCAACGTCTCCTATGACGTGATGCGCGATTTCTACAAGGACTACAACACGGCGTTCCAGAAACACTGGCAGGCCGAGCACAACGAAAACATCACCGTGCAGATGTCCTTCGGCGGTTCGAGCAAGCAGGCGCGCTCGGTGATCGATGGCCTGCCGGCTGACGTCATCACCATGAACATGGCGACCGACATCAACGCCCTCGCCGACAACGGCAAACTGGTGCCGGAAAACTGGGTCACCCGCCTGCCGAACAACAGCGCGCCGTTCACCTCGGCCACCGTCTTCATCGTCCGTAAAGGCAACCCGAAAGCCCTGAAAGACTGGCCGGACCTGTTAAAGGACGGCGTGCAGGTGATCGTGCCGAACCCGAAAACCTCGGGCAACGGCCGCTACACCTACCTCTCGGCCTGGGGCTACGTGCTGAAAAATGGCGGTGACGAAAACAAAGCCAAGGACTTCGTCGGCAAACTGTTCAAGCAAGCGCCAGTACTCGACACCGGTGGCCGCGCCGCGACCACCACGTTCATGACCAACCAGATCGGCGACGTGCTGGTGACTTTCGAGAACGAAGCCGAGATGATCGCTCGCGAATTCGGTCGCGATCAGTTTGAAGTGATCTACCCGAGCGTCTCCGCCGAAGCCGAGCCACCAGTGTCGGTGGTCGACAAAGTGGTCGACAAGAAAGGCACCCGCGCTGCCGCCGATGAATACCTGAAGTACCTGTGGTCGCCGCAAGGCCAGGAAATCGCCGCCGCCAACTACCTGCGTCCACGGGACCCGGCAGTGCTGGCGAAGTACACCGATCGTTTCCCGAAAGTCGACTTCCTCTCGGTTGAGAAAACCTTCGGCGACTGGCGTTCGGTGCAGAAGACCCACTTCAATGATGGCGGGATCTTTGATCAGATTTATACCGGTCAGTAAGGTGTGAACTGAAATGAAAAAGGCGAACCTCAACAGGTCGCCTTTTTTGTGGCGAACCCCTTGTAGGAAGCTGCCGCAGGCTGCGATCTTTTGACTTTATAAAATAGCCGCGTTGCTGCGTTGGGCTTGCTTGAGGTAGGCAGTCAGCTCCCGGGCCGGCAGCGGCTTGCTGTAGTGGTAACCCTGACCTTCGTGACAGCCTTCGGAGATGATGTAGGACTCTTGCTCGGCGGTTTCCACGCCTTCGGCGATCACCTGCATGCCCAGGCTCTTGCCCAGCTGGATGATGGCGCGAACGATGGTCGCATCGTCGTCGTCATCCAGCAGGTCCTGAACGAAGCTCTTGTCGATCTTGATCTTGTCCAGCGGCAGGCTTTTCAGGTAACTCAGCGATGAGTAGCCGGTGCCGAAGTCGTCGATGGCAATCAGCGCCCCGGAGCGGCGCAGGCTCAGCAGGTGTTGGGCGGCGGTGCTGATGTCTTCCATCAGGCCGGTTTCGGTGACTTCCAACTCGAGGCTGCGCGGCGGCAGGCGGTAGATCTGCAGCAGGTTGTTGACCACCCGCGGCAGCTCGGCGTGGTGCAGTTGCACGGTGGACAGGTTGACCGCCATGCGCAGGTCGACGAAGCCCTGATCGTGCCATTCCCGAAGTTGTTTGCAGGCCTGATCCAGCACCCATTCGCCGATGGCGATGATGGTGCCGTTCTGCTCGGCCAGCGGGATGAACAGGTCCGGCGGCACCAGACCATGCTCCGGATGCTGCCAGCGAATCAGTGCTTCGACCCCGACCACGCGGTGATCGCGGTAGCTGATCTGCGGCTGATAGACGAGGTAGAACTGGTCGCGAATCAGCGCGTCACGCAGGTCTTTTTCCAGTTCGCGACGGCGGCGCATCTCGCTGTCGACGCTGGCGATGTAGAACTGATAGCGATTGCGCGAGCGGGTCTTCGCCAGCGTCATGGTCTGCTCGGCCTTCTGCAACAGCTTCTCGGTGCTGTCGCCGTCTTCGGGGAACAGAGTAATGCCGATGGTCGCGCGCAGGCGGATCTGCTGATGATCGAGGTCAAACGCCGCTTCCAGATCATCGAGGATGCTTTGCGCCAGTTCTGCCGCCTCGTAAGGCTGCTCGATATCGGCCTGCACCAGGGCAAACTGGTCGCCACCCAGACGAGCAAGGGCGCCAAGGCGACCGCTGTGGGCGCGCAGGCGATCGGCCAGTGCCAGCAATAACTGGTCGCCGGTCTGATAGCTGAATTGCTCGTTGATGCCCTTGAAATCATCCAGCCCCACGCACAGTACCGCGACCCGGCGTTGCAGCTTGCCGGCGTCCACCAGAATCTTGTCCAGTTGCTGCTGCAATTGCTGGCGGTTCGGCAGGCCGGTGAGGAAGTCGTACTGGGCCATGCGCAGCAGGCTGTTTTCCGCTTCGTGGCGCAGGTGGGTGTTGCGCTCGATGGACTCGAGCAACTGGTTGGCGGTGTTGATCCAGATCCCCAGTTCGTTTTTCTCGTGGCCCTTGAGCTGCGGAATCTTGTGCTCGCTGGGGCGATCGGGATTGATTTCGGTGAGGTGCTCGATGATCCGCGACAGCGGCTTGGTCAGCAGCCAGTGATAGACCAGATACAGCACCAGGCCCATGGCCAGGGCGCGCAGTACGCCGGAAATGAAAATGATCACCGAACTGACGATGAAACTCTCGCCATAGGTGGCGGTGTCGAGGGTGATGCTCAGGTCGCCGTAGTATTCGCTGTAGGGGCCACGACCGACCAGTTGGGTGGTGAAGGTGCGTTCCTGGCCGAGGATCAGATCGGTCAGCCAGCGGCTGTTGGAGTGCTGCAACTCACGGGATTTTTGCGCGAGCATCGCTTCGTTCGGATGGCCGATGGAGGCCTGGCGCACGGCGTCGTCCTGGAACAGGCCTTCGATCACCTGCATGCCCATTTCCCGGTCCAGGCTGTAGACCGCCTGAGTCGAGGGATCACGGAACATGTCGAGGATGCGCTGCGCGTCGCCGGCCACCGCCTGGCGGGTTTTATAGGCATCGAAAACAATCTGGGCGCAGCTCAAGACCACGCCGACGATCAATGCCGAAAGGAGCACGACCCGGAGCAACTTCACCGACAAGCTGTTCTTGAGTTCCAGCTTCAAAGGGTTATTCCTTGTTCCGTGCGGGTAGCGTCAAGTTGCCATGAGTATTGGCAATCCCGTGTTGGCAGTCAAAGGGACAATCAAGCCCAAGGATATTTGCCTGTGGCGTTGGCCGAAATGCTGCTGTCTGGAGTGTCAGCTCTATTTGTACTGTGTCGGTAGTTTCGGCCCTCAACTTGAGCGGTGCGGGACAATTTTTCCTCTGTTTGATGTTAGTCCGATGTGCTGCCCCGGCAAGCCGCCGCAGACAACGGTTATCGTGAGAAAAACGCTATTCCCTGTAGGAGCTGCCGCAGGCTGCGATCTTTTGATCTTGCTTTTAAAAATCAAAGTCAAAAGATCGCAGCCTGCGGCAGCTCCTACAGGGATTGGGTTGAACTCCGTTTCATTGCGCAGCCTCTACAAACTATTACCCGTGGAGGATTAGCCATGAGCGACGACCTGCCAACCCCCAGACCTCAGCACCTGGCAGCGCCTGTTCGACGATCAGACCTACTGGCAGCAGTCCCCCGATGCTCACTATTTCGACCTGCAACGCATCGCCGACGACCTGCTCGGTCAAGGCGCGATCGATCTGGAGCAGTGGCAGATCCTGCGCGCCAAGGCCGATGACCTGCACAAGAATTCGCCCGCCGCGAATGTCGCCAATGAACTGGATGACCCTGACGCCTGAGGAGCACTCCCATGAAACCCGTATCCCCCAGTGAACATCCCGATGAACCCCGGCCACCGGGAGAGACCGAGCGCGATAACGACGCCCTGCGCCCGACCGACCCCAAGCAACGCAAGGACAGCGGCAAGGGCACCGCCAGTGGCGAATCCACTGCGCAAGAGACTGCTGCGGCAGAAACGAAAGCCAAGCCCTGAACAGCGTCTATGCTCAGTGGCACATTCGGCGCCAAACACGCATTGGCGCCGGTTGCTGCCATTCACTACAGGGAAAGTACCGCTTATGAAGCTCCACGCTCTGGCCAAGGCCGTCACCCTTGCAACCGTTCTGTCCGTCACCAGCTTCGTTGCCATGGCGGCGGACATTCCGCTGTCCGCCACCCTTGAGGCCGATCAGGTCACCACCAAAGTGCTGGCCGTCGATGCGGCCAACCATCAGGTCGTGCTCGAAGGTGCAGAAGGTCGTCAGGTTCACGTCCAGCTCAGCGACAAGGCGAAAAACCTCGCCAATCTTCAAGTCGGCGATCTGGTAAAAGTCGAAGTACAACGCTCGGTGGCGGCTTACCTCGATACCGATGTGGATAAAGGTCTGCCTGGCACCGTCGAGCGTAGCGGCGAGCTGCGCAAGGCGCCGGGCAGCGAAAACCCGGGCGGCGAGGCCTATCGCCAGATTCAGGTGCATCTGAAAATCACCAAAATTGATTTGAAGAATAATCAGGTGACCCTGCAAAACCCGCAGGGTCAGTCGAAAACCCTCGACGTGAAAAAGCCTGAAATCCAAGCCAAGCTGAAAGATCTGAAAGTAGGGCAGAGCGTAGTTGTCACTTATACCGATGTATTAAAAGTGACCAGTCAGCATGAAAGCTGAGTATTAACTCTACAGATGATTGTTCTTGTACAAATTATTGTATGAGAACAATCATCTGAAATGAGCTGAGCCGTGCTTTGAAAGTTTCACGAAAGGATTTCGTCGATAAATATCTATTAACTTCTTCGTACATAAAATTTACCTTTGTGTATGACGACATATCCGCCAACTTCTATTAAAATCCTTCCCGTTCGCCCAGTGTCAGGGCTCTTTACCGGTGCATGGATTGCCAGGCCATTACACTGGGCGAACACCTCTTCGGAGCGGATGTATACAATTTCAGATTAAAAAAAGGGCGACTTTGCGGTCGCCCTTTTTTGTGTTCATGATCAAACCGATGCTTGCTTTTCAAAACGTTTGAGAGTGGCCTCGTACATTCTGGTACGACGGTGGTTTTTGCCGTAGGTGCCGGCGGCAGCGACGGTGCCTGCCTGGATGTGATTCAGATAGCGGAAAATCTTGCGCGGTGACAGCAGCTTGATGCCGAAGCCAAAAGCGACCATTCGATCCTGCAGGGTATAACCGGGAACTCGGTCATCCATGCAAAAGTGCAGTCCCTGAGACTTCATCAACCTGGCGTTCCACAACGTGCAAAAACTTTTGAGGTGAGTTTCCCGATAAGGTTTCGGCTCTTTACTGCGCAAACCCAATGCCGTTTTCGCCCGGCGAATATAGTGTTTGCAAAACCGCGAAGTTAGTCGCCAGGTGTCTCTGACAATCCCGCGATTGATTTGCTCGACACACCCGACTGCAGCGATGTCTGCAGACTTTGCGCACTCACGCAGCATCATCGCGAAGACTTCCTTGTCGTAGACAAAAAGTGTCGGTGTGCAGCAAAAACAGATAGTCGGTTTCAACTTTTCCCAGCGCCAGATCCAGCGCCTTGCCATGCGCAATATGTCCCGCTTCTTTGCCGGGGGAGGAGCGTTCGATCAGATTGATCCAGTCCAGCGAGCGCAAATAATCCAGACTGGCGTCGGCAGAATCATTGTCCACCACCCAAACCGGAATGCGCTGCGCCTGAACGTGCTGACGCAACAACTCCAGGCACATCCGGGTGATGTCCGGGGTTTTGTAATTTACCAATACAAGACTGAAATTCGGCTGCGTAACGGCTGGTAAATCAAACAGGCTCATTCGGGAAGCTCATCCGCGGTTGATCGGCGACAGGTGTCTCTCGGGCCGGGATGCTAGCGACGCAAGCTTAGTTGAAGCTTAATTTGCTGTTCAGGAAGTGAGGCGAGGTGTTTCGAGACACGACATCTCGCGCACGACGCAATCCGGCCCACAGGCTAAACTGCGCGCCCCTCAGATGCTTCAAGGAAGAAACGGCACCCGCCGTCGCCTCAAGGATGAAACCACTTTCCCTCTATCACCCGGCCCTGTACTGGCTGCGCGTGTGGCAAAAAAGACTGTTCCGCCAGATCGCCTGGCGTTGCTCCAGCAAACGCTATTCGCGCTTCGTTGCCGACGCTGATCGTCTGCCATTCCGCTACCTCAAACACACCTCGAAACTCATCCGCAAACTCGGCGACTCCGACCTCGCCCTGCAACACAACAAAGTCATCAACCTCAAACTCGCCGTCGCCGCCATCGACGGCCTCATCATCGCCCCCGGCGAACACTTCTCCTTCTGCCGCCTCGTCGGCCGCCCAACCCGCAAACGCGGCTACGTCGAAGGCATGGAACTGTCCTTCGGCGAAGCACGCAGCGGTATCGGCGGCGGAATCTGCCAACTGAGCAACCTGATCCACTGGATGGCGATTCACTCGCCGCTGGTCGTTGTTGAACGCTCCAACCACAGCTTCGATCCATTCCCGGATGAGGGGCGAGTGCTGCCATTCGGTTCCGGTGCGGCAATTTTCTACAACTACGTTGACCTGGTACTGCACAACCCGACGGATCGGAGTTTTCAGTTGAAGTTGAATGTGGGGGACACGCAGCTGGAGGGCGAGTTGTTATGCGATCAGGTGCGGGCATATCGGTATCACGTGTTTCAGGAAGGGCATCGGTTTGTGCGGGAGGGGGAGCGGGTCTATCGGGAGAATGAGATCTGGCGGGAGGTGAGGGAGAAGGGGCAGGTGGGGGAGTTGGTGGAGCGGGTGAGGTTGTATCGGAATCGGGTGGTGGTTAAGTATGAGGTGGCGGAGGAAATGGTGGAGAGATGATCGCTATACCGTAGATGGTGAAAAAATCATTTAATGGGCGGCGAGACTCCGTATGCGAAGTGTGGTCGTGTAAAAGGAGACGGGCTTATTTCAATCTCTTTTGATTAGAGTTGGAAAATAAATCTGACACCTTTCGTTCATCAACTTTTCTGAGCTGGATACGTATCACCCATGATCGTAATTGACATTTCATCTGATTTTACATCTTTTATGCTATTTATAACTAGTTCAGGTATTTCTGATTTTTGAAATAGAAATAAAAAAGCTCGAAATAAAAGACAATCTTTTATAAGGCTGGCCGCTAAATAGTGATGGGTTTTTAAAATTTTATCAAAGGTTGGGTAATTTATCTTTTCAAGTTCTGGAATGTCCGCGTAGCCTTGCTTAGAGTCGTCAATTTTGCATTCGATAATAAATGAGTTTGCGTGTTTGATGAATTGCTCCGGAAACTCATCGTTGTTTTATCGTTTATTTCGTATTTTTTTTGTTTTCCGCCCCCTTTTGCCGAGATTTATTTTTTAATTTGTTGGTTCTAATTGTTTAGCTGAATTTTTTCTTAAGTTTTTCTAGCGTTATGTCTAGATTAAGCTCTTCCACCTGTTTTTGTGTAGCGCACCAAGAAATGATAAAGGCGGCAGCGTCTTTAAATGGCAATGTGACGTGGCTATCCATAAATTCAAAAGCAATTCCATCTTTCAGGTATTCAGGGATATTTTCTGGATCTTCGTCCGTGCTTATATATATCCCAGACATTTCTATGCCAAAGCCATGCGATTTAATTAGGCTTTCTAAAGCTTTTGGCAAAAAACTAGAGTTTTGTAAGGATGATGACTCCAGTAAGTCTAGTAGATAATTGTTGACTATGCCGCGTTGCTTTTCTGAAAGCTGTTCTATGGTCATCATCTATTTCATCGTTGGGTGAAAATTTTTGGCGGTTGTTAGTGTTTCATCTAGGTAGATCCTAAATGTTATACTGTCGTGAGATGCGCTATACATTCGATTACCACTAGCTCGCGCCTGCTTGGTGGGAAAGGGGACGGATTTATTTTATGAAAAGAGGCTTTGCAAAAGGAATGTTTTCAATCTCTATTGATTAAAAAGGGGCGGGCTGCAAAATAAATATTTCCTCTTTAATTGGTTCGCTTTAATCACGTTAACCTAGAGTAGGGATTCAAAGGGTGGGGTAATATTAGATGAAAGCTTTTGGTGTTTTTCCGCTTGCTCATATGTTGGTTGGGTGGATGGATATTTCTTTTGCAATAATATCTACGAATATGGGCAGGATAATTTTTTTTTGCTCAATAGAAATTAATATTATCGCATCCCCAATTTTTAATACACCGCAACCGTCGTCCTCAATAGCGATTAACTCTCCTGTGATGTATGTGAATCCTAGATTGAAGGATATAGAAGGTGCGTTTTTTTGTGGAGGGAATCAAGTTTTCACCCCAAATGAACTCATCATCTATATTGATTTCGACATCAAGTTTTTTATTTGCTTTAGGGGGTGAGTCTTTACATACTGACAAGCCTTTTCCATAGGGCGTTGAATATTCGACAAGTATTTTATTGTGCGTGCTTTTAACTATGCTTGCTATCGTAATAACCATTTATTTTGTTTCTGGTAGTGCTCGTATTACAGTGTTGTCGATATTCATTACATGTTTATCAGATCTAGTTGGGTGATATCACCCTGACAGTTGGGCTCATATTTTCAGGTCGAAAAATGGGGGCAAGCCGGAAGATAAATCTGTTCCCTTCCGGTT
>NZ_JABULD010000559.1:0-635 GCF_014060985.1 Pseudomonas sp. MD195_PC81_125 | reverse complement strand
CTGGCGAAGGTTTATAGAGGGAGCGGTTGGAACATTGAATACTCGTGGGGGGCGATAAACCTGCACGAACCTTAAACCGCCCATAGGTTTATTGCAAACATCAAGATCAAAAAGATCGGCAGCCTGCGGCACGCTCCTATCAGATTTTGCATTCCCTGTAGGAGCTGCGCAGGCTGCGATCTTTCAAGGCTGTAAACGACAACCCTGCCGTTCGCTCAACCACTGCGCACTATTGCTTCGGCCCATGCCGCTGACGATGATGGTTTTGCTCGCGCTGTCATCGCTGAATTCGCTGGTCGGCAGCCACTGTTTCACATAACCCCGGCAATATTCAGCCTCGTTGTTCATCACATAGCGACACGAACAATATTCCTTGGCCGTGTACGCACTGATGATGTCGGGGAACGCCCACAGATTGTCGCGCTCGAGCCAGATCCAGCCGAGCAGCACGATCAGCGCCAGCAGCAACACCCGCTTCAACAGCTTCATGGCTGCACCGCCTTGAGCACGCGCTTGAGCAGTTCGTTGTGGCGGTAGCTGCCGTCGCGATCATCGGCGTAACGCACGATCAGCAGTTTCTCGCTGGGGATTACATACAGTGCCTGCCCCCAATGACCGAGGGCGGCGAAGGTGTC
>NZ_JABULD010000842.1:0-864 GCF_014060985.1 Pseudomonas sp. MD195_PC81_125 | reverse complement strand
ATTGCGGCTAGGTCACACCCAGGCGCGAAATCGCGCTGTTCAGGCGCTTGTCGAAAGCCCCTTCCAGCTCGTCCCACTTGCCCAGTGCACGATCTTTCACGCCGCTGATGCGCGACTTGGCCGACGAAGCGGAGTCCTTGGCGGCATCGACTTTCTTGCCGACTGCAGACTTGGTGAGCTTCTCGGCTTTCTCGCCGTCTTTGACCAGTGACTCGAAGAGCTTGCTGCCGTCAGTGTCGATCTTCGAGTACACGCCTAAACCAGCCAGCCAGATTTTGCGGGAGTAGTCTTCGACTTTCCCAATCCACGAGCTGCCTTCTTTATCGGTGTTCTTTTTACCAGCCATCCCGTTCTCCTTAAGATTTACGCGCGACGCGTTCGAGCAATGCCGTCAGCTCATCGAGCTTAGCAGAGAGTGTCTCAACGTCATGTTTAGACGGAATGCCGATACGATTCAAGGCGCTTGCCACACGGGAGTCGAACGCCTTCTCGACCTTGTCGAGCTGAACTTCGACACGACCTTTGAACGAGCTGACTTCACCCTTGGCTTCATCGATCTCGGCGTTGGCGGCTTCAAGTTTTTCGGTGACGGCTTTTTTGCCTTTCTTTTCAACAGTTTGACCAGCCTTGATCAACTCTTGAAAGTAGTCGCTGCCCTCTTGGCCGACCTTGGCGTAGGCACCCAGGCCTGCCAGCCAGATCTTGCGGGCATAGGATTTGACGTCGCTCAGAGCAGAAGTCGAAGCGTCGATTTTTTTTCTTCAGAATGACTTTGGCCATGGTGCACCTCACGCGCAGAAGGTTTGAGGAACTGCCCGCAGATGTGTCGGGCTCAGGCACAAAGTAGGGAGAAAAATTAGAAAC
>NZ_JABULD010000841.1:0-517 GCF_014060985.1 Pseudomonas sp. MD195_PC81_125 | reverse complement strand
ATCACCGCTCTTTCGAGTATCAAGCCAACTCACGGAGGACCATTCAGCGCCATAGCCAACAGAAGTTCGGGGCAGATTCTTGAAATGCACGTGGACGCTTCGGGTACCTCGCAAGACATGCGCATAAACTTCAACTGGGGTTATTCCGCTGTCAGTTGCTATTGCAGGTTCGCCCAGTTCAGCGACATTTCAGTCTATTTTTACAACCAGACAAATCAGCAAATACAGCATGAATATCTTTTGAACCAGGCCGAGCCGCAATTGGTGTCATGCACGTCCAGTGAAAACAACATCTGGAGCATGCGGATCGTCACAAAAAGAATGGACCTGATCGCCTTTGACTTTTTCACCATGCAGCGACGGTAAAGATGGAGTGCGACCACGGGAGCAAGACGACTACCGCTCCCTGCCACTCGTCCAGAATGTTCACGGGTGGACAATCTGGCGGTGCAATTGCCCGATATCCAGGCTGTGATGTTTCAAACAGAAAAAAACCCGCCGTCCCGATCAACCGGGG
>NZ_JABULD010000368.1:0-7739 GCF_014060985.1 Pseudomonas sp. MD195_PC81_125 | reverse complement strand
GATAGCGGTGTGTCAGCGACCGCAACGGTTACAGGACTGACGCCATCGCTGGCAAGCCAGCTCCCACAGGGTTTGGGTGACCACCTACATCTGCGTCGCCATCCCTTCGACATTCATCGCCGCCTGACGCAGCGCCTCGGAGCGGGTCGGGTGCGGATGGCAGGTCAGCGCGATGTCTTCGGCCGAGGCGCTGAACTCCATGGCCACGCAATATTCTCCAATCATTTCGCTGACACTCGGGCCGACCAGGTGCACACCGAGGATTTCGTCTGTGCGTTCGTCGGCGAGGACTTTGGCAAAGCCTTCGGTTTCGTGATTGATCTTCGCCCGACTGTTGGCGGTGAACGGGAATTTGCCGACTTTGTAGGCACGTCCTTCGGCCTTCAGTTGCTCTTCGGTCTTGCCGACGCTGGCCAGTTCCGGCCGGGTGTAGATGACGTTGGGAATCAAGTCGTAATTGACCTCGCCGGCCTTGCCGACGATCTGTTCGACACAGGCCATCGCTTCGTCTTCAGCCTTGTGCGCGAGCATCGGCCCGGACGTTACGTCGCCGATTACCCAGACGCCATTGACTTCGGTGCGGTGCTGGCGGTTAGCGAGCATGCCGCGCTTGTCGGTGCTCAGGCCGACGTTCTCCAGGCCCAGGCCTTTGGTGTATGGGCGCCGGCCGATCGCGACCAGTACGTAGTCGGCGTCCAGTAACTCGGCGCTGCCGCCCGCTGCAGGTTCGACGCTGAGCTGCACCCCGTTGGCCGAGGGCGTGGCGCTGGTGACCTTCGAGCTCAATTTGAAGCTGATGCCTTGCTTGCTCAGCGAACGCTGCAGGGTCTTGCCGGCCTCGGCATCGACGCCCGGACAGATGCGGTCGAGGTATTCGACCACGGTCACCTGGGCGCCGAGACGCCGCCAGACCGAGCCCAGCTCCAGGCCGATCACTCCGGCACCGATGACCACCAGATGCTTGGGCACTTCACTCAGCGACAGCGCGCCAGTGGAGTCGAGGATGCGCTGATTGTCGATCTCGACGCCGGGCAGGGGCGTGGGTTCGGAGCCGGTGGCAATGATGATGTCCTTGGCGCTCAGCTCGGTCTTGTTGCCTTGATCGTCGGTTACCGTGACTTTGCCCGGACCCTCGATGTGGCCCCAGCCTTTGATCCAGTCGACCTTGTTCTTGCGAAACAGAAACTCGATGCCTTTGGTCAGGCCGCTCACGCTGTCGTCTTTCTGTTTCATCATTTGCGCGAGGTTGAGCGTGGGTTTGACCTCGATGCCGAGGTTGGCGAACTCCGCACCCATGGCCGCGTCGTACAGCTCCGAAGCATGCAGTAAGGCCTTGGACGGCATGCAACCGACGTTCAGGCACGTGCCGCCGAGGGTGGCGCGGCCTTCCACACACGCCGCTTTCAGGCCCAACTGGCCAGCGCGGATCGCCGCGTTATAACCACCGGGGCCGCCGCCCAGAATGACCACGTCGTAGTGACTCATGCTCTTGCTCCTCGTTGGGGATGCGGATCGCTAAAAGTAGTAGGCGATTAAAATTACGAACGTAATATGTGCGTTTCCGGACATTTCGGTCAAGGCTTCAGGCAAGCGACAGGTTGCGCATCTTTAGATAGGCGTATTTGTGTACGAATATTTCACGCTTTTCGTTATATCGTAACGATAAGACCGGTGAATCAATGGCTTTGGGGTGATATGCAAGTCGATCTGGATGTCGATGGCACGCAAGTGACCGGGTTGCCGCGCTTTCAACAAGCGGCTGCGCAGGGGCGACGATTGCGCCGCCTGGCCTTCGGCCTCGGCGGATTGGCTGGGGCAGGGTGGGTGCTGGCGTTGTTTGTCGAGCTGTTTGCCGCGCAATCGATATGGCCGGCCTTGCTGGTGAATCTGGGCGCGGCGTTGCTGGTGCTGGTCGCCGGACTGCAATCGGCGTGGTGGGTGACGCAATGGCGCGCGCGGGTCATGCACCCAGTGGCGCAGCAACCGCTGAACGAGGTCGAGCAAACCGCTCCTGACGGCTGGTACGAACGGGTGCTGGAGCGATTGAGTGAGCGCGGTCTGCACCTGCTCGGTCAGATTGGCGCGGCCACGTTGTGGCTGGGCGGCTGGTCAGTGCTGATTGTGCTGGCCATCGGGCAGGTGTGGAATCTGACGTTGCCTGCCGCTGCAGTCGGGTTATCGGCCACGGTGGGCGCCGCGCTGATGTTGCTGTTGGGTTTCGGCTTGCTGGTGCTGGAGCGGCAACTGGCTCAGGAAAATCCGGCGCAATGGCCGGAAGCCGGGTCCCTCGCGCAACTTGCGCGGGTGGCGATCATCAGTCTGGTACTGGGGGCGATGTGCCTGTTGTTTGCCAGTGAAACTTCCGTGTGGCCGGTGCGGCTGGCGGTTCTCATCGGAATCCTGCCGGGATTGGTCGCGATCGAGTTGCTATTGCGCGCAGTTCTGTCGGTGTTCAGCCCTCGACGCGAGCAGCTGGAACCGACCCTGCTGGCGCGCAGTTTTGTTGCCGATATGCTGCGTTGGCCACCACAGCCGTTACTCGCTTTGCAGCACGAATTGCACAACCGTTTCGGCATCGATTTGCGCCAGATCTGGGCGTTCAGCTACATGCGCCGCGCTTTTCTGCCGGTGCTGGCACTGGTCGCCGCCGTCGGCTGGCTGCTGACCGGGATCCACGAAATCCCGCTGCAGGGGCGCGGTATCTACGAGCGCTTCGGCAAACCGGTTCAAGTGTTTGGCCCTGGCTTGCACGCCGGTCTGCCGTGGCCTTTGGGCCGTGTATTGAGCGTCGAGAACGGCGTGGTGCACGAGTTGGCAACCAGCGTCGGCGATGCTCCGGCGCCAACCCTGGCTGAGCCTGCCGAAGGCCCGGCGCCGATGACCGCCAACCGCTTGTGGGATGCCAGTCACGTCAACGACAAATCTCAAGTGATCGCCAGCAGCCGTGGCGATCAGCAGAGCTTCCAGATCGTCAACATGGACGTGCGCTTCGTTTATCGCATTGGTCTGAGTGATCAGGATGCTTTGGCCGCAACTTACAACAATGCCGATGTGCCGACGCTGATTCGTAGCACCGCGAGCCGGATTCTGGTGCACGATTTTGCTTCGCGTACTCTCGACGGTCTGCTCGGTGCTGACCGGGTAGGGCTGGGCGATGAAATCGGTCGCGCGGTGCAAGGCGATCTGCAGAAACTCGACAGCGGCGTGGAGATTCTCGCCACCGTGGTCGAAGCCATTCACCCGCCGGCCGGTGCCGCCAATGCTTATCACGGCGTGCAAGCGGCACAGATCGGCGCGCAGGCGTTGATCTCTCGTGAGCGCGGTGCGGCGGCCGAAGCCAGTAATCAGGCGCAGTTGCAGGCCAGCCTCGCCCGTGATCAAGCCAGTGCCAGCGCCCGTGAAATCAATGCGGCGGCGCAGGCCGCAGACCTTAAGTTCAGCGCTGAACAGAAAGCCTACGCCAGCGCCGGTCAGGCGTTCGTGCTTGAGCAATATCTGAGTCAGCTCAGCCTGGGGCTGAGCAAGGCCAAACTGTTGGTACTCGACCACCGTTTAGGCGGCAGCAGCAATGCGCCGACCATCGACCTGCGTACGTTCACGCTGCCGGCTGATCCGACGCCTGCGCGTACCACCGCTCAACCAGGAGTTGCCCCTTGAGCCAGTCGCACACTCACGATTCCCATGACCACAGCGGCCACGATCACGGCCACGCCGGGCATCACCATCATCATGGGCATCATCACCATCACCACGGTGCGCCGGAAGACGCGGGACCGTTCCCTTGGCGGCGGATGGGCTGGGCACTGTTGCTGGTGGGGTTTGCCATCGCGGCGGCGAGCCTGGTGCAAGTGCGCTCGGGGGAGGCCACGGTCATCACCCGTTTCGGTAATCCCTCGCGGGTGCTGCTTGAGCCGGGTTTGAGCTGGCGCTGGCCGGCGCCGTTCGAAGCGGCGATCCCGGTGGATCTGCGCCTGCGCACCACCTCCAGCGGTTTGCAGGACGTCGGTACCCGCGACGGTTTGCGCATCATCGTTCAGGCCTACGTGGCGTGGCAGGTGCAGGGCGATCCGGACAACGTGCAGCGTTTCATGCGCGCAGTGCAGAACCAGCCGGACGAAGCGGCGCGGCAGATCCGCACCTTTGTCGGCTCGGCGCTGGAAACCACCGCCAGCAGTTTCGACCTGGCGGATCTGGTGAATACCGATGCCGGCAAAGTGCGTATTGCCGATTTCGAAGCGCAACTGCGTCAGCAGATCGACCAGCAGTTGCTGGCCACTTACGGTGTGCGTGTGGTGCGGGTGGGCATCGAACGCCTGACCTTGCCTTCGGTCACGCTCACCGCCACGGTCGATCGGATGCGCGCCGAGCGTGAAACAATTGCCACCGAACGCACCGCCATAGGCAAGCGAGAAGCGGCGCAAATTCGATCTGCCGCCGAGCGCGATGCGCGAATTGTCCAGGCCGATGCCACGGTGAAAGCGGCAGAAATCGAAGCGCAATCCCGAGTCGAAGCGGCGCAAATTTATGGCCGTGCCTACGCTGGATCGCCGCAGTTGTACAACCTGCTGCGTTCGCTGGACACCCTGGGCACTGTCGTCACGCCGGACACCAAGCTGATCCTGCGTACCGACGCCGCACCATTCCGCGTGCTGGTGGACGGCCCGCCGAATGTTGAAAACAAATCCGGATCGCAGCCATGAGTGATGAAGTTCCACGTGGAACACATTCGTTGAGCAGTCCGTGGATTCAGGCCGGACGTTTGGCGTTTTTCGCCTTGTACGCTGTGACGGTATTGGCTGCGTTAGCTTGGGCATTTTCCAATGTGCGGCAGATCGATCCGCAAAATCGGGCCGTGGTTCTGCATTTTGGCGCGCTGCAGCGTATTCAGAATGCCGGGCTGTTGCTGGCCTGGCCGCAGCCGTTCGAGCAGGTGGTTTTACTACCGGCAGCGGATCGGGTGATTGAGCGCCGAGTGGAAAACCTGCTGCGCAGCAGTGAGGCGATCAAGGCTGATCGTGTAACGACTTTCGCCACACCGCTGGGCGATGCCCTGGCCGGTTCCGGTTACTTGCTGACGGGGGACGCGGGCGTGGTTCAGCTGGATGTGCGGGTGTTTTACAAAGTGACCGACCCTTACGAATTCGTCCTGCAGGGTGATCATGTGCTGCCAGCGCTGGATCGGCTGGTCACCCGCAGCGCTGTGGCTCTGACCGCCGCGCGGGATCTGGACACGATTCTGGTTGCCCGTCCGGAGTTGATCGGTGCTGATAACCAGGCTGCCGAAAGACGTGAGCGTCTGCGCGGTGATCTGGTGCAAGGCATCAACAAGCGCTTGGCAGAGTTGAAGGCGAGCGGGCAGGGCATCGGCATTGAAGTGGCGCGTGTCGACGTGCAGTCGAGTCTGCCAGACCCGGCCGTCAGTGCGTTCAACGCCGTTCTGACCGCCAGTCAGCAAGCCGACAAAGCCGTCGCCAATGCACGCACCGAAGCAGAAAAAACTCACCCAGACCGCCAATGAACAAGCCGACCGCACCCTGCAAGTGGCCCACGCGCAGGCCAGCGAACGGCTGGCAAAAGCCGCTGCCGACACCGCCACGGTGCTGAGCCTGGCCAAAGCGCAACAACAGGGTACCGACCCGCAGATGCTCCTGCGGCTGTACCGTGAACGCATGCCGAAGATTCTCGGCCAGGCCGGTTCCGTGACCACGGTCGATCCAAAAGACGATTCCCGCCTGATCATTCAGGGAGCCAGTAAATGACTGCGACCACTGCCGCACCGAGTCTGTTGTCCTCGGCCGAACAGCGCCGCGCCGCACGGCAATTGACCCTGGCGATGCTCGCCCTTGGCTTGCTCGGCCTCGGTCTGCTCTGGCGCTGGCTGTTACCGGAGCAAACCGGTGTCAGTCAGTTGCTGCTGGGTTTCGCTTCTCTATTGGTGGCGGTGCCGGTGATGCGCTCGGCGTGGTACAGCCTGCGCTATCCAAGCCTGCACGGCATCACCGATCAATTGATTGCCCTGGCGATGCTCGGTGCCTGGGCGACCGGCGATCTGCTGACCGCCGCGTTGCTGCCGATCATCATGATCTTCGGCCACGTGCTGGAAGAGCGCAGCGTGATCGGCTCGCAGGAAGCGATTCACGCCCTCGGCCAGTTGACCCGCAGCCACGCGCGCAAGATTCAGACTGATGGCTCGATCATCGAAGTCGATAACGGGACGCTCCAGCCCGGCGACAAGGTCGAGGTGCGCGCCGGAGATCGGGTGCCAGCGGATGGCCGAGTGTTGTTCGGCCAGGCCAGCCTCGACACGGCGTCGATTACCGGTGAGTCGGTTCCGGTGGAAACGGCGGTGGGCATGACGGTGTTTGGCGGCGCGATCAACCTCGATGGCTTGCTGCGCATCGAGGTGACCCGTACCGGCGATCAATCGACGCTGGGCAAAGTCATTGCGCTGATGCAGAACGCCGAGCGCTCGAAGCCGCCCATCACGCGCCTGCTTGAGCGCTATGCCGGTAGCTACATGGTGCTGGTGTTGCTGCTGGCGGCGGTGACCTGGTTTATCACCCATGACGCGCAGGCGATGCTCGCGGTGCTGGTGGCGGCATGTCCCTGCGCTTTGGTGCTGTCGGCACCGGCCACAGCGATTGCCGGTGTGGCGGTGGCGGCGCGCCACGGCATTCTGATTCGCAGTTCGGCGTTCCTTGAGGAGTTGGCAGATCTCACTTCACTGGTGGTCGACAAAACCGGCACGCTGACTTACGGCACCTTGCGTTTGCAATCGATCAGCAGCCCACGGCTGGATCAGGCCTCGGTGATGACACTGGCCGCCAGCCTCGGGGCGGCCAGCAGCCATCCGGTCAGCCGCGCGTTGGCCGGGCTGGTCAGTCAGGACCAGAGCCTGCCGCTGACGGATATTCATGAGCGTCAGGGTCTCGGTGTAGTCGCCACGACCGCCCAAGGCGAGGCGGCGTTGGGCCGGCCCGAGTTGTTCGCGCAACTGGGCATCGTCACCACCACCGTTCCCGAGCACGACGGGCCGATTGCCGGATTGGCACTGAACGGCGAATTTGTCGCCTGGCTGTTGCTGGCCGACAGCGTCAAACCGGAAGCCCGCTTTGCCCTCAGCGAATTGCGCGAGCTCGGTCTGGGTCGCCAGTTGCTGCTGACCGGCGACCGCCAAAGTGTTGCTCAGACCCTGGCCCGCGAAGTCGGCCTGCAAGAGCTGGAAGCGCAGGCGCTGCCCGAGGACAAACTCAACCGCGTACTGAAGGAAATCGACAACGGTTTTCGGCCGATGGTGGTGGGCGACGGCATCAATGATTCGCTGGCACTGAAGGCTGGTGTGGTCGGTGTCGCAATGGGCGCGGGCGGCGCTGACATCGCGCTGGCCTCGGCGGATATCGTCTTGATCGGCAGTGATCTGCGCCGCCTCGGTACTTGTGTGCGGCTCAGCCGCCAATGTCGACGAACCTTGCAGGTTAACGTGATCATCGGTCTGGGCTGGACACTGGCGATTGTCGTCTTCGCCGCCTTCGGCTGGCTCGGCGCGGCCGGGGCGATGATCGCCGCGCTGCTGCACAACCTCAGTACGTTGCTGGTGTTGGGCAATGCCGGACGGCTGCTGCGGTTTCAGGAGCCATTGCTCAAGCTCAAGGATGGTCTTTGAAATGAGTTGCAGCGAACTGTGCGCCGAATAGGCAGTCATCTATGTAGAAGGCGCACACGTCATTGCCGGTTTCCGT
>NZ_JABULD010000086.1:0-15074 GCF_014060985.1 Pseudomonas sp. MD195_PC81_125 | reverse complement strand
GGGCGTGCAAACGGCCCAATATTCGGGAAGATCGGGTGACCAATCGATCGTTCGGCAGTGCGGCTGAATACGCCTTCGCGAGCAAGCTCGCTCCCACAGTTGAACGCATTCCAAATGTGGGAGCGAGCTTGCTCGCGAAGGCGTCCGGTCAGACGATGGGGAAACTATTGAAATCCACACTATTGGCCAGACGGCTATCGATCAGGTCAATAAACCCCTGCGCCTCGGGCCGGTTGAAGTGCGCCTGCATCGCCGCTTCCGACTGCCAGCGTGCGCTCACCATCCAGCGTTGGTTGTCCTCGGGGCAGCGGTCGACCATATAGGCGTCGCAGCCCGGTGTCTGGCGCAGGGTGTCGACGATCTTCTGCAACTGCCGGCCGAGCTCTTCCGAACGGCCGGCGGCAGCGCGCACCTGGACGGTGTTGATCACTTCGTTGGACATTGCTCACTCTCCTGAATCAGGCCGGACGAATCCTGCTCATTGAGGGATAACGCCCATGCAGAATAGGCCCGCACCGGTTGATCACCAATAACCAATCGGCGGTTAATCGCGCAGACCAATCATTCACGCCACTTGTTGCAGAATGTCGCGCAGGCGATCCAGAGCGGTGTCGATGTCGAGGGTTTCGATGGCGCCGAAGCCGAAATACAGGCCGCTCCTCACCGGCTGTTGATAATAGAAAATGTCGATGGGATACAACCCGACCTCGACCTTTCTCGCCAGCTCGATCACCAGCGCCAGATCGACCGGCACCTTGCACAGCACCGCCATGTGGAACCCGGCGCTGGGCGGAATCGCCTCCAGCCACGGCGACAGATCCGTGGCCATGCGCGCCAGAATCCGCTCGCGGCGCTGGGCGTAAATCGCGTGGCAGCGGCGGATGTGCTTGAGCAGGCAACCTTCGGCGATGAACTTGGCCAGCGCCCATTGCGGCAAGGTCGAAGCGTGCTGGTCCGTGAGCTTTTTCGCGCGGATCACCGCTTCGAGGATCGCCGGCGGCAGAATTGCGTAACCCAGGCGCAGCTCCGGCAGCAGGGTCTTGGAGAAGGTGCCGACGTAGGCAACGATCCCGCGCTGGTCGAGGCTGAACAGAGAGTCCGTAGGCCGGCCTTCGTAGCGGAATTCGCTGTCATAGTCGTCCTCGATGATGATCGCGCCCAGTTCATACGCCCGGGCGAGTAACGCCTCGCGGCGCGCCTGGCTCATTGGCATGCCCAGCGGAAACTGGTGCGACGGGGTGACGTAAATCAGCCGCGTACCCTCGGGAATCTGTTCGACCACAATGCCTTCGGCATCCACCGGAACTCCGCTGACTGCGGCGCCGTGGCTACCGAACAGCAGGCGGGCCGGCGGATAACCCGGGTCTTCCATCGCCACTCGGCTGCCGGGGCTGATCAGCACGCGGGTGATCAGGTCCAGCGCCTGTTGCGCCCCGTTGCACACCACGATGTCCTCGTCCTGAGCGTTGATCCCGCGCGAAAACGCGATGTGCCGGGCAATCGCATTGCGCAGTGCCGGCAAGCCTTCGGGGACACTGTAGAAGCCTTTTGAGCCGGCCATCTGGCGCATCGCATGCGAGACGCAACGGCGCCAGTCGTCATGCGGGAACTGGCCCTTGCTGGTGGCGCCGCCGATAAAATCGTAACGCAGCGAACCTTCCAGCGTCGGGTGCTGCAGGAACATCGGCAGGTTGCGCCAGCGCTCGATCTGTTCGGCGCTGGCCAGTTCGGTGTGGCTTTGCTTGCGCTGAATCTGCGCCGGACGGGCGTTGACGTAAGTGCCTTTACCGATCACCCCGGTGAGAAAGTTTTCGTAAGTCAACTGCGCGTAGGTGTCGGAAATGGTCTTGCGCGAGATCCCCAGTTGCTCGGCCAGCAGACGACTGGGCGGCAACTGCGTGCCGGCGGCCAGACGCCCGGACTCGATGGCGCCGCGCAGTTGGTTGTACAACTGACCGGCCAGGTCCTTGCGGCCATTGATCACGACGTGAAGTTCCATACCGACGCGGCTCCGGGGGGCGATTGAAGTGTCGGCCAGATTACCGCTGTTGCGTGATGGGCAGTAGTTGCGCGTTGTAAAAACCCAAAATTGGTCACCGTCCCTGTAGGAGCTGCCGAAGGCTGCGATTCTTTTTGATCTTGAAAAGCAAAATCAAAAGATCGTCCGATCGCGGCCCGAGCCTTCGGCAGCTCCTACAGCGGAGTGCGGGTTAGCTGCGCAGATGAGTCAGCGGCAGTTCGGTGCTGTTGAGCACCTGATTCAGCACAAAGCTTGAACGCACGCTGGTCACCCCTTCAATCCGGGTCAGGTGTCCCAGCAGCAGCTTCTGATAGTGATCCATGTCCGGCACCACCACTTTCAACTGATAGTCGGCATCCACGCCCGTCACCAGGCTGCATTCCAGCACTTGCGGCAAGGTGCGGATCGCTGCTTCGAAGTTCTCGAAACGTTCCGGGGTGTGCCGGTCCATGCCGATCAGCACGTAGGCGGTCAGGCTCAGGCCGAGCATCTTGCGATCAAGCAGGGCGACCTGGCGCGAAATGTAGCCGTCATCCTCCAGTTGTTTGACCCGGCGCGAGCAGGGCGAGGGCGACAGACCGATGCGCTCGGCCAGTTCCTGGTTGGAGATGCGGGCGTCGCGCTGCAATTCCGCCAAAATACTCAGGTCGTAACGGTCGAGTTTGCTCATGAATCAGTCCTTGGTTGTAACTATTGCGGCGGATTATCTATCCAGGGTTAAAAATTGCGCAAGCGGTGTTTATTTGAGCAATCTTCGCAATCATCTGTCGCGCGTAGCGGCCTATTCTTATCACCAGAATCACTGCTCGGTAACACAGTCCACTGCGGCCCGCCCAATCAGGCCCGCCGCGGCCGCCACCCCCACCGGGGATGTGCCGGCCCCCGAGCTGCACACTGTCCAGAAGACGGCGTGAGGTGAGCCGACGTCAAAAGCGTCGAGCCAGGACGAAGTTCTCTAAAGGGAGGCCGACGGGTCTCCCTTTTTCTTGTTCTGCGATTTTTGTGCCTCGATGCACAGCCTTCCTCAATAAATAAGTTTCGTGACTGATAACCTGTCGCAGAACCCGGTGTGCGTATTCCCGGTCTTAGCTACAAGCCCTCTAAATACCCGCAGTGAGGAAAAGCATGAAGTCGCGCATCTGGCGTCTGGCCGGTGTTGGTTTGCTGTGTGTGAGCGTCGGTGCCCAAGCACTGGCCGACGAGCCACAGAATCGTGGCCCCGAAAATAACGGGCACGGCGGTGAGCATCAGGGCAATCAGGGGCATGGCGGTGAGCGTCAGCCCCATGGGCAAAACAATCCGCCGCCGCAAAATCCGCCGCGGCCGCAGAACAGCGACATCATTCGCGGCGACAACAGCCGTCAATTCGAGCACAACGGCCAGCCGCACAATAATGGCCAATGGCAGAACCAGAACCGCGCACCCAATCAGCCTGCACCGGTTCATCAGGCGCCACCGGCGAACAACCTGCCGATCCAGCCACGTCCCGACACCGTGCGCCAGACTCAGGAGCCGCGTCAGGGCTACTACCGCGACGAGCGTCCGCAGAATGGCTACCACAACCAGCAATGGCAAACCGGCAACCGGCCCGATGACAATCGCTGGCCGGGTCGCCCGGACGGGCATGGCAACGGTTGGGGCCCTGGCCCGCAATATCGCCCGGGGCATGTGATCGACCGCTTCCCGGATCGTGAATATCGCGTGCCGTATCGCGGTCAGGATTACTTCTATTCCGGCGGCTACTGGTATCGCCCGCAAGGCCCGCGCTACATCGTCGTGCAGCCGCCACGCGGGATTCGTATTCAGTACCTGCCGGACTACGCCCGCGAAGTGTGGATCGGCGGTGCGCTGCTGTTTCTTGCGGCCGGTTCCTACTATGCGTACCAGGAAGCCACTCAGGATTACGTCGTGGTCGAGCCACCGGTGCAGCAACCGCCGCAGCCGCAGCCGCAATCGCAGGGTTATGACGTCGAGGCGTATCCGGCCAACGGTCAGTCGCCGGAACAGGTGCAGCAGGACGGTTACCAGTGCTACCAGTACGCGGTGCAGCAAAGCGGTTTCGATCCACGTACCGCGACGTACCAACCGGCGCCCGAAGTGGTGCAGGCCTACCGCCAGGCTCAGGGCAATTGCCTGAGCAGTCGCGGTTATCAGGTGTCTTACTGAAGCCGGGTCTGCGCTCGTTCAGCCCTGACCACTTCCTGCGGGTCGGCGTGCACCAGCACCTCGGCTCGCGGGTAGGCGGCGTGAATTGCATCCGCCGCCTGATCGCTGATGCCGTGGGCCACTGACAACGTCAGCTCTCCCGGCAACTCCAGATGCAACTGCACGAACCAGTGGTTACCCGAAATCCGCGTGCGTAAATCATGTGCGCCCAGCACGCCGGGTACGCCGCAGGCCAGTTCGAGCATGTGCTGACTGACATCGCTCGGCAGCTCCTCATCCATCAGCACCGAAAAACTTTCCCGGGCGATCTGGATCGCACTCCACAAAATGTACCCGGCAATCCCCAGACCGAACCATGCATCGAGCTGATGAAAGCCCATGCCGGCGAGAACCAGCGCGATCAGAATGCTGCCGTTGAGCAGCATGTCCGAGCGGTAGTGCAGCGAGTCGGCGCGCACGGCGTTGGAGCCGGTCTGTTTGATCACCCGGTGTTGCAGCGTCAGCAACGCCGCGGTCAGCAACAGCGAGAAAACGATCACACCGATGCTCAGCCACGGAGCGCCCAGCGGCTCCGGTTGCTTGATGCGCTCATACGCCTGAAACGCAATCAGCACCGCACTGCCACCGATGAACAGCGCCTGCGCCATGCCCGCCAGCGATTCAGCCTTGCCGTGGCCGTAACGGTGATCGTCATCCGCCGGGCGCAGTGCGTAATGCACCGCCAGCAGATTGAGCAGCGAAGTGACGCCATCCAGCGCCGAGTCGGTGAGGCCGGCGAGCATGCTCACCGAACCGCTCAGCCACCAGGCGATGGCTTTGGCGATGATCAGCGTGCAGGCCACCGCTACCGAGGCGCGGGTTGCCAGCCGCAGCAGGCGGGCGTGTTCGGGGCTGGTGGTCATGAGTGCAGAAATTCCTTATGGATCAGGCGGCGGGTTGCAGGCCGAACATCGCCAGTTGCTGGGTGCTGCCCTTGTGCTGGATCAGGCGTGGATCGTCCAGCGGCAGGTTGCGGCCCAGTTCAGTTTCGAGAATAGCCTGCAACTTGAGGTTATCGACCTGGCCGTCCGGGCCGATCGCTTGTTTGAGTTTCGCCGGATCGACCTGCGCCGTGTGGCCCGGTTCGAAATAGATCGCGCCCGTGGTGAAGTCGACCGCGAAAGCGATCAGCCCGGGAATGACGTAGAACAGCAGGCCGACGGCGTCGAGTACGGCAATCGCCGGGTCGATCTTGCCGTCGATCTGACCGCGACGATCCGGATAGAAAATCGAACCGCAGGCCGTGAGTTGAGTGAGCAGAGTGGCGACCAGTACACCGCCGATCAGGCGAGAAGGTAAGCGCATGGAAAATCTCCTGAGTCATTTGAAAACGAAGCGTCGTCAATTGAAATTAAGACCCTGACAAACGCCCGGCAGTTCGCCGTTATACTCGCGGCTCTGTTTGGGAGCCAGCATGATTTCTTTGCCGATCGATGAAGTTTTACCCGCCCTGCGTGAAACGTTGGCGACACGCCACGAAGCCGTGCTCGAAGCACCGCCCGGCGCCGGTAAAACCACCCGCGTGCCTTTGGCCTTGCTCAATGAGGTCTGGCTGGCCGGGCAGACCATTCTGATGCTCGAGCCACGCCGTCTCGCCGCGCGTGCAGCCGCAGAACGCCTGGCCAGCGAACTGGGTGAGAAGGTGGGCGAAACCGTCGGCTATCGCATCCGTCTCGACAGCAAGGTCGGCCCCGACACCCGCATCGAAGTGGTCACCGAAGGCATTCTCACCCGGCGTCTGCAAGATGATCCGGCGCTGGAAGGTGTCGGTCTGCTGATCTTCGACGAATTTCACGAACGCAGCCTTGATGCCGATCTGGCTTTGGCTCTGAGTTTGAACGGTCGTGAACTGTTCCGCGCTGAACAGCCGCTGAAGATTCTGCTGATGTCTGCCACGCTGGAGGGCGAGCGCCTGGCCTGGTTGCTGGATGACGCGCCGATCCTGCGCAGCGAAGGGCGCATGTACCCGGTGACGATGCGCTGGGGGCGGCCGTTCCAGCCTGGCGAATACATCGACCAACGCGTGACCCAGACCGTCCTCGATGCCCTGCACGATGAAACCGGCAGCCTGCTGGTGTTCCTTCCGGGGCAGGCGGAAATCCGTCGTGTGCATCAGCAACTGAGCGATGCCATCGGTGAGCGTAAAGATGTCTTGCTCTGCCCGTTGCACGGTGAACTGGACCTGAATGCCCAGCGCGCCGCCATCGACCCGGCGCCGGCGGGTCAGCGCAAAGTGGTGCTGGCGACCAACATTGCCGAAACCAGTCTGACCATCAACGGCGTGCGCGTGGTGATCGATGCCGGGCTGGCGCGGGTGCCGCGTTTCGACCCCGGCAGCGGCATGACCCGTCTCGATACGCAGCGTATTTCCAGGGCCAGCGCCACCCAGCGTGCGGGCCGGGCCGGACGTCTGGAACCGGGCGTGTGTTATCGCCTGTGGTCGCAGGATCAGCACGAGCAACTCGCCGCTTACGGCAGTGCGGAAATTCTGTCGGCGGATCTGGCGGGGCTGGCGCTGCAACTCGGACGCTGGGGCGTCACGCCGGGGCGAACTGGTCTGGCTCGATGTGCCGCCGGCAGCGGCTTATGCCCAGGCGCAGGATCTGCTGCAGCGCCTGGGCGCACTCGAAGGCGAGGCGCTGACCGCCCACGGTCAGGCCATGGCCGAATTACCGGCACATCCGCGCATCGCCCATCTGTTGCTGCGCGGTCAGGCGCTGGGGCTGGCGCAGATGGCGTGCGACGTCGCGGCACTGCTCGGCGAACGCGATATTTTGCGCGGCGCCGGGGCGGATCTGCACAGCCGCCTGGTGCTGCTCTCTGGCGAGGAACGCGCGGCACGCGGTGCTCAGGGTGGCGTGCAACGTGCGCGGCAACTGGCGCGGCAGTATCGCGGTTACCTGCGCGGCAAGGCCAGCGATCCCGTCAGCGATCCCGATCATCCGCGCTGGCTCGGCGCATTGCTGGCGCTGGCCTATCCGGATCGCGTCGCCCAACAGCGGCGCGCCGGTGGCGCCGAATATCGGCTGGCCAATGGTCGCGCTGCGCTGTTCGCCGAAGCCGACAGCCTGATGAAGGAGGCGTGGATTGTGATCGCCGACCTCGGCAGTCGTCAGGGGCAGCGCGAGGAACGGATTTACCTGGCGGCGGATTTCGATCCGACGCTGTTCGACTCGGTGCTCGCCGAGCAAGTGCGTGCCGTCGATCAACTGGACTGGGACGAGCGCGAAGGCGTGCTGCGCGCCGAGCGTCAGCGCAAGGTTGGCGAACTGATCCTCAGCCGCGAACCGTTGACCGGGCTCGACGAAGCGGCGCGCAGTCAGGCGCTGGTCAATCTGGTCCGGCGCAAAGGTCTGGAGTTGCTGCCGTGGACGCCGGAACTGCGTCAGTGGCAGGCGCGGGTCGCGTTGTTGCGGCAATTGGATCTGGCGACACAGGCCGACAGCCAATGGCCGGATGTCAGCGACGCGACGTTGCTCAAAACCCTGGAAGCATGGCTTATGCCCTATCTGAGCAAAGTCTCGCGACTGAGTCATTTCGCCAATCTGGACCTGTCGAGCATCGTGCGCAATCTGCTGCCGTGGCCGTTGCCGCAGAAGCTTGATGAGCTGGCCCCACATCACATCAGCGTGCCGTCGGGGTCATCGATTCGTCTGGATTACAGCGAGTCGCCGCCGATTCTCGCGGTGCGTTTGCAAGAGCTGTTCGGCCTCGCCGAGACGCCGCGAATCGCCGGCGGGCGGCAAGTGGTCAAGTTGCACCTATTGTCACCGGCGCGGCGGCCGGTGCAGGTGACACAGGATCTGGCCAACTTCTGGCGCAGCACCTATGCCGAGGTGAAAAAGGATCTGAAGGGGCGGTATCCGAAGCATTATTGGCCGGATGATCCGCTGGTGGCCGAGGCCACGGCGCGGATCAAGCCGCGCAAGTGAGCCTTTGTCCGGGGATGATCAGGCCTCGCCGTAGAGGCTTTGCGCAGCACGGCGGCGGTGCTAGATGCTGTGGCAGACCCACACCAGCGTGATCCACAGCGGAATCGCGTAGACCGCCATCCGGTTGACGGGGTCCATCAGCATGACCGCCATGATGAACACCATGAAGGCCAGACAGACATAGTTACCGTAGGGGTACCAAAGCGCCTTGAACTGTGGTGTCTGCCGGGTCTCGTTCAGGTGCCGGCGAAATTTGCCGTGGGCCAGGCTGATCATCGCCCAGTTGATCAGCAGCGTCGCCACCACCAGTGATAGCAGTATTTCGAGGGCCTGCTGCGGGATCACGTAGTTCATCACCACCGCGATCAAGGTCACCGCAGCCGTTGCGAGGATCGAACGCACAGGAACCCCGCGCGAGTCGATCTTGACCAGGCTTTGTGGCGCGTCACCCTGCCGGGCCAGACCGAGCAGGATCCGGCTGTTGCAGTAGGTGCCGCTGTTATAGACCGACAACGCCGCGGTAAGGACCACGAAGTTGAGAATGTGCGCGGCGGTATTGCTGTCGAGCATTGACCACACGCGTACGAACGGGCTGCCGCTGTAGGTATCGCCAGTGGCATTGAGTGACGTCAGCAGGCTGTCCCACGGCATCAATGACAACAGCACGACGAGTACGCCGATGTAGAAAATCAGGATGCGGTAGATTACCTGATTGATCGCCTTGGGGATCACGCGACGAGGGTTTTGCGCTTCGGCGGCGGTAAAACCGAGCATTTCCAGCCCGCCAAAGGACAGCATGATAACCGCCATGGACATGGCCAGGCCGGCCATCCCGTGGGGGAAAAAGCCGCCGTGCTGCCACAGGTTGCTCAACGATGCCTGCGGCCCTCCGTTACCGCTGAACAGCAGGTAGCTGCCCATGACGATCATCCCGATCACCGCCAACACCTTGATGATGGCGAACCAGAATTCCGCCTCGCCGAACACTTTGACGTTGATCAGGTTGAGTGCATTGATCAGCACAAAAAACACCGCAGCCGATACCCAGATCGGTATCTCGGGCCACCAGTAATGCACGTATTTGCCGACGGCTGTCAGCTCGGACATGCCGACCAGGGTGTACAGCATCCAGCAGTTCCATCCCGACAGGAAGCCGGCGAATGCGCCCCAATACTTGTGGGCGAAATGGCTGAAAGAGCCGGCAACCGGCTCTTCAACGATCATCTCGCCCAGTTGTCGCATGATCATGAAGGCGATGAAGCCGCAAATGGCGTAGCCGAGGATCATCGAGGGCCCGGCAGACTTGAGTGCGCCCGCTGAGCCCAGAAACAACCCCGTGCCGACGGCGCCTCCCAGTGCGATCAATTGGATGTGTCGATTTTTCAAACTGCGTTGCAGTTGACCTGAGTGCGCATGGAGTCCGCTCATGAGAAAGGGTACTCGCAAGGTTGCTTGAGTGTTTGCAAGACACTTGCGCGGGGCGAGGCGGGCCGATGCAGTGACGCGACGGTGCCAACAGTGGGGGACGGGTAATTCTCCACAGTCATACGGATTCTGTTCCTTCAGATTATTTCTATTTTTATCAATCAGTTAGATCGGGTTTTTCAGCTTGGTTGCGCGCGATTTCGTGCGCGCTTCATGGAAAAATCTATTGGAAGAAACATATTTCTATCTGTTGAATTTGTAAATGGGGGATGGTATCTAATGCATCGCACAGGGACATGCCAACGATTCCAGGGACTGAGGAGTGATGACGGTGACGGGCTGCAATGCACTAGGGACATTCGATTTTGTGGTCGGCGCCGAGGCCGATCCGGCGGGCTATTTTTCGGCGGCGGCGCAGGACATTCGGGCACAACTGTTGAGTGAAGGCGCGGTGCTCATTCGCGGTGCCACGCCGTGCAGGGATCCCGAGGTGTTTGAACGGGCCATCGGTGCGCTGGGTTTTCACACGCGCGATTACCTCGGCGGCAGCTCTCCACGCTCGACGATCCAGGGCAAGGTCATGGAAGCGACGCGCACCCCGCCCGACTGGTCGGTGATCCTTCATCAGGAAATGGCCTATGTACAACATCCGCCCGAAATCATCGCTTTCGTGTGTGTCGAGCCTGCGGAACGTGGCGGTGAATCCGTGGTCGGGGGACATGCGCAAACTGGAGCAGTTGATTGATCGCGCCACCCTGCAGCAACTGACCGATCGCGGGCTCAAGTTGCGCCGCACGCTGCCCGGCGAGGCGCGGGTGAATCTCAAGCCCGGGGTGAAAAAAAAGCTGGCAGGAGACGTTCTCCACTTCCAGCACCGCCGAGGCAGAAGTGCTGTGCCGGGCGCGCGGTTGGGACTTCGAGTGGAGTGGCGGCGACCTGATCCTCTGGCAGGACTGTATCGCCCCGATGCGCCGACACCCGCGCAAAGCGGCGGACATCTGGTGCAATCAGGCGCACTTCTGGGGCGCGGCCGCGATGATCGAATGGGCGCGCATCGACGGTCGTGAACAGGACGCCAGTGAATTGGCCGAGGCGCAGCGCAACACGCCGCAACTGTTGGAGGCCATGTGTTTCGGTGACGGCGAACCACTGCCGCAAGACCTGACGCTGGAGTTGTTCCACACCGTCAGACGTCTGGAACAGGATGTCGATCTGCGGGCGGGCGATATTTTGCTGCTCGACAATTTCCAGTATGCCCACGGCCGGCGCGCCTTTTCCGGCAACAGGACCATCAACGTGATCATCGCCAATTGGGCGGATGATCAGCCACACGCAGCTCAGGGATGAAAAGATGACGATTCAGGAAAGAAACTTCACGTCGGATAGCACGTTTGTACTGACCCCCGGCGTGGATGTCAGTCTCAAGGACTTGATCAGGTATTCCCGGCCCGGGGCAAAGGTGGTCGCTTCGCAAGCCACCCGGCAACGGGTTCAGGCATCGCGAGACGCCCTGGAAAATCTGGTTGCACAAGGCGCGGTGATTTATGGGGTGAACACCGGGATGGGTGGTTTCGTTGACCATCTGGTGCCCATCGACAAAGCCCACGAGCTTCAATCGAACCTGATTCAGGGCGTCTCGACCAACGTTGCCGAGCGGTTCCCGGACAGTGTGGCGCGAGCCACCATGTTTGCGCGGATCGTATCGCTGTCCCGTGGCAACTCGGCACTTTCGCTGGAAAATTTCGACCGCTACATCGCCATTTACAACGCCGGCCTGATCCCGGAAATCCCGAGCAAGGGCTCGTTGGGGACCAGTGGCGACCTGGGGCCGCTGGCGGCGGTTGCGCGGATGCTGACCGGAGACGGTCATGCCTACCTCGACGGTGCCCGGATTCCGGCGGCGCAAGCGCTCGAGCAATTGGGCCTGGCGCCGCTGCACCTGAGTTACAAGGAAGGGCTGGCGCTGATCAATGGCACCTCCTGCATGGTCGCGGTGGCGGCGATGAATGTGGTTGAAGCCCGGGAACTGCTCGAACAATACACGTCGATCTCGGCCTTCTCGTTTGAAGCGCTGCAGGCTCGGGTACGTCCTTTCCATCCGGATGTTCACCAGTTGAAACCGCACCTGGGCCAGCAAAAAATTGCCGAGGCCATCTGGGCCGATCTGCAAGGCTCGGAACTGGCGATTGACGATCTTGAACTCTCTTCGCAATTGAGCGCCCTGCGCACCGACCAGGTACGCCAGGAAGACATGCCCATCGAAGATGCCTATTCCATTCGCTGCACGCCGCAAATCCTCGGGCCGGTGCTGGAGACCATCGAATTTGTCGAGCGCGTGGTCGGCAACGAACTGAACTCGTCCAACGACAACCCGTTGATCACCCCTGAAAACGGCGAGGTTTTTCACAATGGCCATTTTCATGGGCAATACATCGCTTCGGCCATGGACTACCTGACGATATCCATCATCACCCTGTGCAATCTTTCGGATCGGCGGATTGATCGCTTCCTGACCAAAGCCAACAGCAATGGCCTGCCGTCATTCCTGTGCGCGGAAAACGGTGGCCTGCGTTTCGGCCTCATGGGCGGGCAATTCATGTCGGCGTCGCTGACGGCAGAAAACCGTTCGCTGGCCACCCCCGTCTCGATCCAGACCCTGACCACCACCGGCGATTTCCAGGACGTGGTTTCCTTCGGCCTAGTCGCCGCGCGCCGGGTGACCGAAGTGCTGCAGAACACGCGTTACGTCCTCGCGTTTGAACTGATCTGTGCAGCCCAGGCCGCCGATATTCGCGGCAACGCCAGACTCGGGCCGAAGGGCCGCGCCTGGCATGCGCGGGTGCGTGAACACATTCCGTATCTGGATCGGGATGTGGCGTTGACCGCTTACCTGGAAGCGCTCGTTACCCAGGTACTGGGAGGGCACAGCCGATGAGTTCGTCGGGAAAGGGTGACCTGTTGGCAACGGCGATCACTGAGCCGGTGCGGCTGCATGCCAACGAGAATCCGCTGGGTGCATCGGGCCTGGCCCTGCAACTGTGCGCCTCGATGCCGACGCTGCTCAGCGAATACCCCGAAGTCACTTACAAGTCTCTGCGCCTGGCAATCGGCGAGCGCTGGCGCGTTGATCCCGAGCGCGTCGTGGTGGGCGCCGGTTCGGACGAACTGATCGACATTGCGTTGCGTAGCCTGTTGAAGCCCGGCAGTCGCATCGTGACGCAGCAGCACTGCTTCAAGATGTACAAAATCCGGGCCGCGTTGCTGGGGGCCGACTACAGCGAGATGACCCCGGATGCCAGCGGCGACTATGAGGCGGCATTGCAACTTGCTCTTGAGCAAAAGCCCGACGTCGTGGTGCTGGTCAATCCGTCCAATCCATTGGGCGACTATCTGTTGCCCTCGCAGTTGTTATCGCTGGTGGCGCTGATTCCGCCCGGCACGACCGTCATCATCGACGAAGCGTACGCAGAGTTTGCGCCGGATCGGGAAAACACGGCAGGCATTCAGATCGTCAACAGCCGGGAAAACGCGATATGCCTGCGCACGTTTTCCAAGGCCTACGGTATTGCCGGCCTGCGCCTTGGCTGGGCTTATGCGAGCGGCGATCAGGTGCCGGCGCTGCAAGCGCGGCGTGCGCCGTACAACGTCAGTTCGTTTTCCGCCCTGGCAGGCGAATACGTCCTGCAGGACGGCGATCATCTGGACAACACGGCGGCGTATTGTCAGGCGTGGGGGCAGGAACTCGTGAGCCTGTTCAAGTCCTGCGGCATTGAAGCCAGAAGCCGCTACGTCAACTTTGTTTTCGTCGAATGCGTCACCGCGCCACGCTGCCAGGATTTGCATCAGCATCTGGAGAGGGAAGGTTTCCTGACGTCCCGGTTGACCGACTATGGTCTTGAGACGTGTCTGCGGATCTCCTTCGGCAACCAGGCGCAGATGATCCGGTTGCGCGCTGTACTGAAGCAAAAACTGCAAACCATGGAACTTGCCTGAGGCCGGCAGGGCAAGATCAGTGAAACCTTGACTGAGGTAAAAATGAGCCAGACGCTGACGTTGTTTCACGCTGAACCCTACTTGAAGCAACTGGACTGCCGAGTTGATCGACTGGAGCGCGACGACGCCGGTCTGCCTTTCGCACTCCTCGGCGAGACCGTGTTCTACCCCCAGGGAGGCGGGGCAACTGGGCGATCGGGGGGTATTGAACATTCCGCTCGCGGGGGAGGGTGAGGCACTGCGCACGCTGGAGATCGTCGCGACGAAAAAACGGGACGATCAGATCAGGCATTACCTGAGCATTGACGACGAAACGTTCGCTGACCTGCAGACGCGGGTGAGCGACCGGCAGGCGACCGCCACGCTGGATTGGTCATTGCGATATCATCAGATGCGGGTTCATTCGGCGATGCATTTGATTCATTGCATGCTCGAGCGGACGCTCGGGCGAGCGATTGCGCATCCGGTTCGTTCGCCGCTGAGCGACGAGGGTGGCGAGAACCAATACGAGTTTGTCGGTGAGTTCGACGAAGACAGTCTGAGGCGCGCAACAGATGCCTTGAACGAGTTTTGCTCTGCAAGTCATGAGATTCGTACGGAAGCGGATACCCGCCAGGGACAGGGATTTCGTTGGTGGCAATGCGAAGACTGGTCAATCCCCTGTGGGGGCGTTCATGTGCGTAATACGCAAGAAATAGGCGTGGTGACTTCCAGTATGAAGATCAAGAAAAACACGACCAGAGTGCTTGTCACTCTGTCGGCAGAGGCGGAAGAGCTTGGATAGCAAACGTGCGTTTGGCGCATTTCTCATGCAGTTTCGAATCGACGCGGGGCATCTGAAGATCTCCACGTTTCTCGACGAGGTCAATATTCCGTTCTCGGCCAATTACTACCGCGACGTCGAGGCCGGAAGGAAATACCTGAGTATCGATGCTGCCGTCGAACTGCATGATCACCTTGGCATCGACGCGGCCAGCAAAGCCAGTTTTGATTATTTCTGGCACTACTTCAGGGATTTGTTGCCGGCGGACGTCCACGAAATGTTGTTCGGCAAAGGCGTCGAGGTGACCGATCTCTCTTCGCGCCTGGAACTGCGCGAACACGACTCCAGAATCTTGCGCCGGGCCCTGAGCCTGAGTCGCTACGAGCGTGAGTTCATTGTCACCGAAGAGGTGATCGCTGCGTTCGAGGCGCAGTTCGAACTGCTGCCATTGATGACGTATCTGTACATGGTCGACAGCGCCTCAGTGGCGGAGATTCAGCTGGTGTGCCAGCAGATCGGTCTGGCTTATGACCGTGGCACTGAAGCGTTCCTGAACCTGGTGTCCAAGCCGCGCGCGACGCCGGATGACCCGTTTGTCCGGCATGCACCCACGTTGAGGATGCCCAGGACGGTGGATGCGTTGAAGTTGAAGGATCAGTTCCTGCGCCACGAAGTGGACCGGTCGCTGCTCAAGCCGGAGAAGAGCGAATACTTCGATGTTTCAGGCTCTTTCAAA
>NZ_JABULD010000709.1:0-26859 GCF_014060985.1 Pseudomonas sp. MD195_PC81_125 | reverse complement strand
TTTTTGTTTGTTTCAGGCCAGCGATCAGTCGTCGCGGCTCATGATGCCGAAGATCTGCAACAGGCTGATGAACAGGTTGTAGATCGATACGTACAGGCTGATGGTCGCCATGATGTAGTTACGCTCGCCACCGTGGATGATCGCGCTGGTCTGGAACAGAATGCAGACTGACGAGAACAGCACGAAACCGGCGCTGATCGCCAGTTGCAGGCCGCTGATCTGGAAGAACATGCTTGCCAGAGTGGCACCCAGCAACACGAAGAAACCGGCGGTGATGAAACCACCGAGGAAGCTCATGTCCTTGCGGGTGATCAGCACGTAGGCCGACAGACCACCGAACACCAGCGCGGTCATCGCGAATGCCGAACTGACCACTTCAGCGCCGCCCTGCATGCCCAGGTAACGGTTGAGGATCGGGCCGAGCAGGAAGCCCATGAAACCGGTCAGCGCAAAGGCGGAAACCAGGCCCCACGCGGAATCACGGAGTTTGTTGGTGAGGAAGAACAGCCCGTAGAAGCCGATCAGCACCACGAAAATGTTCGGGTAGCCAACACGCATCTGCTGGGCCACAAACGCCATCACACCGCTGAATGCGAGCGTGAGCGCCAGCAAGCCGTATGTGTTGCGCAGGACGCGGCTAACCTCTAGCTGCTCAGCCTGCACGCTGTTGTGAACTGCGTAATCCTGTTCGCGCATGGCGACACTCCTGTTGGTTTGAAACGTTCAGTGGCAAAGATCATAACAGACGCTCTGTAACAAGCCATGCACAGAGTTTGACAGTGTGTTTCATTCAGGTATTATGGCGCCCGCAACGCAAACGGAGGTGTGGCCGAGTGGTTTAAGGCAACGGTCTTGAAAACCGTCGACTGTAACAGGTCCATGAGTTCGAATCCCATCGCCTCCGCCATCTTATGTACGACAAAGCCCTGATTATTCAGGCTTTGTCGTTTCTGACATTCGGAAATTTTGCTCATCTTTTTCTGGATGGTTTCCGCATCTTTTCAGTCATTTCGTCAAGCCGTGACGAATTGGCTGGCAGCCACTACCGTTACCTCAGTCGAATCGAAAGGGGCGGACTCGAGTCACCGATAGTGGCTAGCGATGGCCAGCCCATATGGTGAATAACCAGTTCTGGTTCACCTAACCCCCGTCAACCCGGCTCGTGCCATATCCAGCCAACAGCTGGTTACAGACTTATATCTGCGATTTGACTGGCTGCTGGAAGCAAGGGGCCGAGTCGATTACGAGTAGCATCTATTGGCCGAATGCGGTTTGCCCCAAAGGGCAGCAACCGGCCAAAAGCGATCGGTGAGTCACTGCGCGAGTCCAATCCGCTTCCACTGCCGCGCCTGATCGACGGCCAATAAGGGGGTTCACAGATGGCGGCGTCCTGATTGGACGCCGCCTCAGGTCATTACACGACCACGTCCAACAGCAACACCACAAGCAAACCGACCACGGCGACGATCGATTGCACCACCGAAATAGTCTTGGTGGCTTCGCCCATCGTCATGCCGAAGGATTCCTTCACCATCCAGAAACCTGCATGGTTGGCGTAGTTGAAGAACAACGAGCCGCAGCCAATGGACAAGGCCAGCAGCGGCAGGTTGAGGCTGGGATCAGCACCGGCAAGCGGCGCCAGCAAACCGGCAGCCCCCACGATACCTACCGTGGCGGAACCGGTAGACACCGAAAGCAACATGGCGATCAACCAACCGAGGATCAGCGGAGGGAACGCCGACTGCTGAGTCAGGTGCACAATCGCATCGCCCACCTTGGCGCTGGTCAGCAGTTCCTGAAAGGCACCGCCGCCGGCGATGATCATGATGATCGAGGCGATTGGCTTGAGGCTCTTGCCCAGCGAGTCGCGCAATTGCCCCGCATCACCGCCGCGCGCGAGTACCAGACTGGCCCCGGCGAACAGCACGCCCAGCAGCATCGCTATCAGCGGATTGCCGAGGAAACCGGCCATTTTCAGCAGCGCATTGTCCTTGGCCAATACCATCTCGGCGACGGCATGGAACAGCATCAGGATCGCCGGCAGCAAGGCTGCCAGCACGCCAAGGTATACGCTGGGGCTTGGTTTATCGTCGGCTTTTTCAGCCAGGGTGAACTGATCCAGCAACACCTGATCGGGCCGAGTGCTCATGCGCGGGGAAATGAATGCGCCATACAATGGGCCGCCTAAAATCATGGCCGGGATAGCCGCCAGGAAGCCATAGAGCATGGTGGGCCCGACCGAGGTTTTCAGCGCGGCGATGGCCGTCAGCGGGCCAGGGTGCGGCGGAACCATGCCGTGCATGGCGGCCAGTGCGGCAATCACCGGAACGCCCACATAGATATACGCTGAACCCTTGAAGCGCGCCTGACTTTCCAGCTTGCGCGCCACGCTGAAGATCAGCGGCAGCATGATCACCAGGCCGACCTCGAAAAACATCGGTATGCCAATCACAAACGCGACCATCATCATCGCCCACGGAATCATCCGATCCGTTGTGCGCTTGAGGATGACCGCAGCAATCTGCTCGGTGACGCCAGCGTCAGCAAGAATTTTGCCGAGCATCGCCCCCAGCGCAATGACTACCCCCACTGCCCCCAGAGTCTTGCCGGCGCCGGTGACCAAGTGGGAGACGATGCCATCTGGCTCCATACCGGTTGCAAAGCCTACGCCGACGGAAACTACCAGCAAAGCCAGCAGCGGGTGCATTTTGAGGCGCGAGACGATCAGCGCTACCAGCACCAGGACGCTGATCAATGCGGTCAGTAACAGATCTATATCTAAGGGAGTCATGAAAGGTTCTCGGTTGGGCTGGTGCCCAAATTCTTGTATGTGGGTGAGATGAATGGCATCTGCAACGGCCAGGTTTCAGCGTTCGACTTTCTAAAAACCGAATAACCTTCGAGGCGCTTGCACCAGCAGCGAGTCGCTGGCTTGCGCCGAAAGTTCCAAGGCTTGCAACTGGTCGACGACGGTGGCGAAACCGATGCTTTGCTCATGCTGCGTATGCGGCCAGTCACTGCCCCATACCAACTGATGCAGGCCGAAGCTTTGTTCCAGCAACGGTAATGCCCTTCGAGCGAAATCAATGTTCTGTTGTGGCGTACCTCCCAAACGATAGATTCCCGATACCTTGATCCAGATCGGACTTTTAGATCCGGCCTCAAGCAACTCGCCAAACCCGGGCTGATCGAGACCCGCATTCGCGTCCGGCCGCCCAAAGTGATCGATCACCAACTTCACGCCGAACGGCGTCAATTGCTGGATCAGGCCCGGCAGATCCTTGACTTCACGGTGCAACTCGACATGCCAGTCGAGATCAGCGATATCGCCGAAAAACCCTTGCCAGGCACTGTCACGAAAATCAGGTAACGCCTTGCCGATCAGGTTCAAGCGCACGCCGACCACGCCCAGTCGAGCCATGTCATTCAAGGTAGAACGACTGACGCTTGGCTCCAGCACTACCACACCGCGCAACTGCTGCGGCGCGTGCTTCAACGCCGCCAACAGGTAGCTATTGTCGGTGCCAAGGAAACTGGGTTGCACCAATACACCGTGACTCAGACCATGCGTTTGCAAATGCTCAAGGTACTGGCCAAGCGTGGCGTCGTACTCAGGGGTGTAGCGCCGTGCACCGATCAGATGCAGATCACGGCTGAACACATGGGCATGGGAGTCGATGCCGGTGATCGACTTGGGGCGGGTATCTGACATGGGTTTTATCTACTGAAGGTTAGGATCATCACGCCCGAGCGCGTTGATTGCCGCTGATACCGGCCGAAACGGAGGTGGCATTGGCTTCAAGGTCCCTGCCCCGGGTTTCAGGCAGGCACAGTGCGGCAAACACCGCCACGCCGTAGGCGATCCCGGCATCGATACCAATCGCCGAACCCAGCGACATGGAGTCACTCATGTGCCCGACCAGGAATGGAAATACAGCGGACAGCACCCGGCCAAAGTTGTAGCAAAAGCCAACGCCGGCGCCACGTACATCGGCAGGGTAAAGTTCGTTGAAGAGCGCTCCCAGACTGGCCGGAATACCGGCGGCGAAGAACCCCAACGGGAACCCCAGGAACAGCATCTGCGTATTGGTCAGCGGCAAAAATACGTAGCACTGCACCGTGACCACGCAGCACAAGGCAAACAGCACAATGTTTTTACGACGGCCAATGCGATCGATCAAATAGCCGCTGGCCACACAACCACACCAGAAGGCGAAGATGATCACCGCCAGATACGCGCCCGAGTTCAGCACAGAGAGATTGCGCTCGGTCTTGAGGAAGGTCGGCAACCAGGTCATTACCGCGTGATAGCCACCGTGCGCGCCCAGTCCCAGCAGCCCGCCAAACAGGGTCACGCGAATCAGTTCCGGGCGAAAAAATGCCGGCGAGCGACTTGAAGAAACTCTGCGGAATGGCGTTGTCTTTTTGCAGACGCTGGAAGCTGTCCGGCTCCTCAACGTTACGACGTACCCAGATGATCAGGAACGACGGCAGCAACCCGACAAGGAACATCACACGCCAGGCCATGTCCTGTGGCACCCAGGTATAGATCAGCGTGAACACCCCGACCGCCAGGCCCCAACCCACCGCCCAGGCACTTTGCACAGTGCCCATGACCTTGCCGCGATAGTGCGGATTGATCGTCTCGGCCATCAGCACCGCACCGGCCGCCCACTCCCCGCCAATCCCGAAACCCTGCAGCGCCTTGACCACCAACAGCTGATTGAAGCCCGTGACGAAGGCCGAGAGAAAGGTGAAGAACGAGAACCACACAATCATCAACTGCAACGTGCGCACACGGCCATAGCGGTCAGACAACGTCCCACCCACCCAGCCACCGAGTGCCGAGGTGACGAGGGTAACGCCGCTGATCAATCCGGCATCGCCCTTTGTCAGCGCGAAAGCGGCGATCAGCGCCGGAATCGCCAGACCGAACATTTGTACTTCCAACGCGTCGAGCGACCAACCGCCGAAGCAGGCCCAAAACGTTTTGCGCTCCCGAGGAGTGACTTGGCGATACCAGCTGAACATGATTCTTATCCTTATAGGTGTTACGCAAGGCAGCCGACAGCCAACCGCACCGCGACAGGGTCAGCTTTGGCAAACAAACAGAAATCGGGCGGCGATCTAGCCGCCGCAAAACGCTCCGCTACGCAGGCAGACGTCAGCGAATATCCACGCTGTAGCGAAAGTGCTCCGCGTGGCCGCGCGAGCGACGCCATTCCAGCGGGCTACCCGCGTAATCGCGGGCCAGACGCTCGATCACGATCACCGGACTGTTGACCGCTACCTGGAGCAATCGGGCATGCACGTCATTCACCGATTCAGCGGTCAGCGTCTCTTCGGCCGATGCAACAACCTGCCCGCACACTTCTTCGTAGATCGGATACAGCAGCGGTCCTTCGCGACTGAGGTCGATCTCCAGCAGCGCCTGAAACCGCTGGCGGGGCAACCAGATTTCTTCGGCGAGCACCGGCTTAACATCGAGCAGACGCACGCGAACAATACGAATGACCGGCGCATCGGCGGGCAACCCCAGTGCTTGCGCTACGGCCGACGGTGCGGCAACGGGCTCGATCGAGAGGATGCGACTCTCCGGGACCTGACGCTCACCGGAAACAGTCTGGAATCGGAAGAAACGGAACAATGAGGATTGAAACTGCGCCCGGCGAATGAACGTCCCTCGCCCTTGCTGACGCTCCAGAATGCCCTCACTGACCAACGCATCAATCGCTTTGCGCACCGTGCCGGTGGACAGTTGGTATTCCGCAGACAGCGCCGCTTCAGTAGGGATCGCCTCCCCCGGACGCCAGCGATTATTGGCGATCTGCTCAGCCAATTGGTCACGCAGGCGTTGGTAGAGCGGGAGTCGGGCATCACTGGATAAAGAATTCATCGACTTTATTCACCTTGTTATCTAGTCATCTATATGAATCTCGCGGCGAGTATTTGCCCAGATAACTTGCCTGTCAAGGAGCGGCTGTTCGTCCTGCTGACGAATGGCTGCCCCACTGCCCTTTTCATAGACATGCGGGGTTTAGCTGGCG
This sequence comes from Pseudomonas sp. MD195_PC81_125, assembly GCF_014060985.1. Lineage (NCBI taxonomy): Bacteria > Pseudomonadati > Pseudomonadota > Gammaproteobacteria > Pseudomonadales > Pseudomonadaceae > Pseudomonas > Pseudomonas sp. MD195_PC81_125. Next base: position 20,812 of record NZ_JABULD010000709.1, on the reverse strand, counting down.
ATGTCAGATGCTGGCCGAATGTGGAGGGTCAGGAGTGACAGCAGAAAGCTGACGGCCGAGGATGACCGCTCCTGGCCGAAACCCGCCTGTCACGAAGGGCAACCTAATCATTAACCTGGTGCGATTTCAACATGTTAAAGCGTCGTCCCCAAGTCCGCTTCTGGCCGGTAGCGGTCGGTTTCCCGATGTCCGCTTCTGACTGTTTCCTGCCTGTCACGACTGACTAGCGCAGTCTCTCTGCGGATCGATGCCGTCGAGATTTCTGGTTCATCAATGATGAAACCTCTCCAACTTGAGATGGCGCGATCGGCATGTTCAAATGAATAATGGCCTTTTGCTACGGTACTCTCAATTGAAACAGAATCGCGGAATCATCCTATTTTTTTCGGCTATGACTTTTCTCTTTATCCTGGTACAGGTATGGCACGCAAAATCTGCCCAGGAAGAGAAAAAGCAGGAGCGGGAGCACCAACTCAAAGGGCTCGCGCTCATCATGAGTGCGCTGTCCGGAAAAGTATCTGATGACTCAACTCGCGTCGATTCTGTGACCTACAGCGATGAGGTCATGCGTATCTCTTACACACTCACAAAAGTTACCAAAGACGAAATCGATTCTGATGAATTCACCAAGGATGCAAGAGCGATTGCAGCTTCTGCATTCTGTAATGAAAAAGGTTTGGGACAGTTCGTGAAATCGGGTCTTTCCATTGACCTCCTCTACAAAGATTCAACCAGTTCACCGATCGTCAATTTTCAGATAGGCAAGTCCGACTGCCTCTGAAGCCCCCCTTGAAGCCCGCCTCTCTCGCGGGCTTTTTTCGCCGTGTCGTACCACAGTGAGTCCACGCAGCAGACACAACTTCCGGTGGCTGCATCAATCATTTCTGTTCGGAAGATCTGTCAATCCCCTCACGCGCAGGCGTTGTCCAGTCAGTGGCGCGCCTTTCATCAATTGAGTCGTGCTTGTGCTTTCCGTAAGCAGGCATGCGGAGTTACTGCACGCCGTGCTCAGGTAACGCAAAGGCCATCACATAGTCCCCCTTTTGCGTCGTCGCCGAGTTACCGCCGGCACTGATGACCAAAAATTGTCTGCCGGTGTATGGGGAAACATAAGTCATTGGAGTCGCTTCGGCTCCGACAGGCAGACGGCCCTTCCACAGTTCTTTGCCGGTGCGAACATCAAGGGCACGGAGGTAAAAGTCCTGAGTGCCGGCCATGAACACCAGGCCGCTTGATGTAGTCACCGGACCGCCCCGAGTGGGCATGCCAATCGGCATCGGCAAGTGCGTGGCAATGCCCAGCGGACCCGTTTGCTCGGTGGTCCCCAAGGGCATCGACCAAGCCACCTTTCGAGTCGCCAGGTCGATTGCACTGATGGTGCCGAAAGGCGGCTCCTGGCACGGAATACCCAACGGCGACAGGAAGCGGCCTTGCTCGATACCCCACGGTGTCCCCGCCTGCGGAGCGTTCCCTTCATGGCCGCCGCCACTAAGGATTTTCGCATCATAAGCGGCACGGGGGATCATTCGGTTCCAGATGGCTACCCGGGTGTCATTGACGATCATGTAGCCGAGGTTTTCCGCAATGGACACCGATCCCCAGTTCATGCCGCCCAACCAGCTTGGGTACTGGAGCGTCAGGTGCTCGCTCGGCGGCGTGAACTCACCTTCATATCTAGCCTTGCGAAAGTCGATCCGGCATATCAATTGGTCCAGCGGCGTAAGCCCCCACATGCGCTTTTCGCTGAGCGGCTCAGTGCCGATGGCGGGCATTCCGGTCGAATAGGGTTGAGTCGCAGAAATTCGCTCATCCGCCACACCACCTTGAGGAACAGGGTGTTCTTCGACTGTCGCAATTGGCTTTCCGTTACGCCGGTCAAGCATGAAGATCTGGCCACGCTTGGTGGTCTGAATCAGTGCCGAGAGCATTCCTCCATGGCCATCAGGAACATCGTAAAGCGCTGGTTGCGAAGGTACATCGTAATCCCAGAGATCGTGGTGAACCGTCTGGAAGCGCCAGCGCTCGAGGCCAGTCGCGATGTCGAGTGCGACGACGGAAGACGAGTAGCGATCATCGGCCTCGGAGCGATGACCGCCCCAAAAATCCGGAGTGGCATTGCCGGTGGGCAAGTAGATGAGTCCAAGCGCATCGTCAAAGGCCGGTGTCGACCAGACATTCGGCGTACCTGCGGTGTAAGTCTGCCCCTCGGGAGGCTCGCGGGTAATCGCCGGATTGCCCAGATCCCAGGCCCACACCAATGCCCCCGAGCGCACATTGAAGGCGCGGACCACGCCAGACGGTTCACCTGTTTTCTGGTTGTCCCACACCAGCCCACCGACCACTACCAGATCACGCACAACCGTCGGTGCGGCCGTCGGAAAGTACAAATCCTGATCTGTATCGCCCACGCCGATACGCAGGCTTACGCTGCCATGCTGACCAAAATCGCTGCACGCCTGGCCAGTCTGCGCGTCTACTGCAATCAACCGTGCGTCAACCGTGGTCGCGATGATTCGCCGCAAACAGGGCTGCGCTGCAACAGCGTTGTTTGAGGCGGCCAGCTCGTGGGCTTCTTCGTAATAGCCCACGCCTCGGCAACGCGGGTAAACATTGTTTGCCTGGGTTTTGGGGTCGTGATGCCAAATCTCTTTGCCGGTATCCGCGTCCAGGGCGAACAACTGGCTCGACTGCGTACAACCGTAGAGCACGCCATTGACGTGAAGGGGGGTCACCACATGCCCTTGCGCACCTTTGGGTATTTCACCTGTGCGATATGTCCAGGCAAGCGTCAGATTCGACACGTTCTGCGGCGTTATCTGATCGCTCACGGCATGTCGTGTTCCTGAAGGTGTATGACCGAAATAACGCCAGTCGGTCGTGGGTTCGACTGTGCCGACCGCTTTCCCCGGTACAGGCGCCGGCATCCTCTCGGCGGTCAGAATGGGTTGCGGTTGCAAGGCTGCGTAGAGCGTTGCGCACAGCCCCACGACCATGCCCGCAGCCGCCACGCAAGCCAGCCGCGCCAGTGTGCCACGCTGGCGACTGCGCAAATACGGGATCGCCACCAGCACCGGTACGCTGATGACAGCCAGCGCGAAGAGGCGCGAAAACAGCGGCCAGAACGTCAACCCCACATCCAGAACCGACCAGCAGACAGAGCCGGCGAACACCAGCAGGTACGCCAGTGCTCCGGATCGACGTCGACGCAACATCAACACACCACTGATGGCCAATCCTGCACCTGCCAGGGCGAAGTACCACGAGCCGCCCAGCGCAACGAGATAAAAACCACCCGCTAGCAGCGAAAGTCCGATGAGCAAGATAAAGGAGCCAAGGACAATCAGCAGCGTGGCGGTTAACCGGGAAGTGTTCGATGGCGGCATGGCTTACTCCTTTAAGTGATTACCGACAGAGCCTGCGGTTGGCCGATCGTCAGGCCGTATGTTTCGACCTACCGATACTTCGGTGGACGCGCCTCAGCGCATGACAAAACCACCATCCACCGAGATGGACTGCCCCGTGACGTAGCTTGAGGTCGAGCTGCTCAGCCAAAGCACAGCGTCAGCGATTTCTTCCGGCTTGCCGTGACGTCCCATGGGGATAGCCTTGGTCATGCCTGCCAGCGCTTCACCCTGCCCCGCTTCGACCATCCGCTCGGCCATCGGCGTCCAGATCAAGCCAGGGCACACCGCATTGACGCGGATGTTGCGTGCGGCATACTCCAGCGCTGCGCTTTTGGTCAGGCCGAGGACACCGTGCTTGGCCGCGTGATAGTTGCCCCGCTCGGCACCTCCGATCAGACCGCCCAAAGACGAGCAGTTGACGATCGTTCCGCCGCCCTGGCGGCGCATATGTTCGAGTTCGAATTTCATACACGCCCAGACGCCGCGCAAATTGACCGACATGACCCGATCGTAATCCTCGACCGTGGCGTCGGCTGTCTCAGCTAACAGGTTCTGAATACCGGCGTTGTTGAACGCAGCGTCCAGACGACCGAATGTCGCGACCGTTTCCTTGACCATGGCTTGAACCTGACCGACGTCCGCCACGTCGCAGCGAATGCCGATAGCGCGATGTCCTGCAGCTATCAAGCCTGCGCCGCTGCCTGTGCAGCGCCGCCATCGATATCCGCCAACGCTACGGCAGCGCCGGCCCGTGCGAACGCCTGCGCGGTGGCCAGACCGATACCGGAAGCCGCGCCGGTCACCAGGGCGACCTTGTTCTCGAACGAAAAACTCATCGAATGTTCCTCACTTTGCAGCTGCGCAGAATGTTTATGAGCAATAGCCTCATAACGCACTGAGCAGACATTGTTTGATGTAACCAAGGTAATCGACGCTCGGAGAGCTGAATACCGGCCCTGAGTGGGATGTTCCGATGAGCAATACTCATCAATCGTGAAGAAAGGCGAGATCGCCGTGACAAAACACCGAGTGCGATGAAACAGACGATTAGTGAGCGCTGCTCATCGTTTCATGCAGGTTTTTCCCGGTAGTCGCGCGGAAGTTGGTGCACTAGCGTGGAGGCGCATTTCTTCAATCAACAGGAATCTGCCGATGAAAACACGTGTCGCCTTACCCATGCTGGCAATGACCTTGATGCCTGCGTTCGCAAGCCATGCTGCCGAACTGCCTGCCGACGAGACTATGAGCGTGGTCAGAAATGGCGAACAAGCATCCATCACCGGGGCGCCCGGCAACTTCGTTGGCAACGCGCGCATCGATCCACTGTTTGCAGCGCGGGCACCCTCGACTGTTTCGGCAGGCGCAGTGACGTTTCAGCCCGGCGCACGCTCGGTCTGGCATACCCATCCTCTGGGCCAGACGCTGGTGGTCACCTCAGGCACAGGCTGGATACAACAAGCCGGGGGCGAGAAGATCGTCATCAAACCGGGTGATGTGGTCTGGACACCACCGGGCGTGAAGCACTGGCACGGCGCCACATCCACGAACGGCATGACCCACATTGCCATTCAGGAAGCTCGGGACGGCAAGAACGTCGAGTGGCTGGAACCGGTGACCGACGCGCAGTACCAGGCATTGCTTGGCACACAACACTGAAACGTTGCGCCGAGCTCAGGCGTGGGCGCATCGATGCCCGCCGCGACACCTCGCGGGTATCAGGCCGGAAGCAGGCAACGCGTCACGGGCTTACGCCTGGTAATCGCCGATGGGCTGAAGTTCACGGATCAAGTCAATCAACAGACGCAGCCCTACCGGCAATTGACGGTGACTGGGATAGTACATGTGAAACCCGGAACCTGTGCTGGACCAGTCGTCGAGCACCCTGATCACCTCACCACTTTCGAGCAGCGGCATCATCGCCGGCTCAGGGGCGTACATGAGGCCCGCGCCTTGACGAGCCAGTGAAAGTCCGACGCGAGTTTCATCGATGGTGATGCACCCCGGGACAGCAATGGAGAGCTGCTGTCCTTCTTTCTCGAACTCCCAATCGTACATGGCGCCATTGCCCAGCCGAATCCGCAGGCAACGGTGGTGCATCAAGTCGTTCGGATGTTGGGGAACGCCGAAGCGTTCAAGATAGTCCGCGCTACCCGCGACCACCCAGCGGATATCCGGTGACAAGCGCTGAGCGATCATGTCTTCCGGTACCGTTCCGCCATAGCGGATCCCGGCATCATGGCCGCCGCCGATCACATCGACGATGAGATTGGTGACCGTCAGATCGACCTGGATTTCCGGATACCGATCATTGAGCACCGGCAATACGGGCCCCAGTAACAAGTCGGCAGCATCGCTTAAGGTATTCAGACGAATACGTCCGATCGGTTCATCGCGAAAGCGATTAAGCGCTTCCGTCGCCAAACCGATTTCATCCATGGGTTTGCTGATGACGCTGTGCAGCTCCTCGCCCGCAGCGGTCAAGGTGACACTGCGCGTCGTTCGGTTCAGCAGACGGACCCCCAACCGCGACTCAAGCCCCTTGATCGCATGGCTCAACGCCGAAGCACTGATACCGACTTCCTTCCCGGCGCGACTGAAACTCTGGTGGCGAGCAATGGCCAGGAAATAAACGAAATCGGCAAGATTGGCACGACTGGCCTGCATTGGATGCCTCAATGGGGTGACGGGAGAGAATCATTCGCGGTGCGGCGGCTTCGTGCTTGATACTAACCAAGACAAACCGCAAACACTAATCAACTGGATTCGACAGACAGCGGTGCTTGGCTCACCGGTCTTGACCTGCCTGCAAAATACAGTTGAAGCCTGACAAGCCGCTCAAGACCGTGAAAGCGTTTTCAGGCGCTCCACCAAAGCCGCTTCAAAAATGACGTACAACTTTTCAGCATCGCCGGCACGCAAAACCTCACTGGTTTCCAGCCCAAGCACGAAGCCATCCGCACGCGCCCCCGCCTTCACCGCAATGATCATCGAATCTGCCCGGACAATCTGCGCCAGCAGCCGATCAGCTTCACGCTGCATCTTTTCGCTCAACACTACGCCTTCCACTTTCTCACCTTGCCTTCAATGCGACATCGAACAAATGTGTGTTCAAGGCTACGCCGCCGAAAACGGCGCCTCAAGCGACACGCAAACGATCCTTAATTATGGTAGCCATCAGACCCCTTCAAGTGAACGAATCCGTTTTGCCGGCAATCAAATGCGAAGTTTCAAACGCGTTTAGCCGTTGCCAGCTCGAACAATCATGACCGGAGAACACTGCATGCCTCTCAGTGACACCATTCACAGAGCGTTGCTAAGCGCAGAGGAACGTTCCTCTATCGCTGAAATTGAAGCCACTACCAATATTCTGCAACTGGTCACACGCATGACCGGGACGCGCTTTGCGGCGATCGCCAAATTCACCGACACGGAATGGATTGTCTGTTCCGCCTACGATCCGATCGAGCTTGGAATCCACACCGGTGACACGCTGGAACTGGAAACCACGCTGTGCAGTGAGTTTCGCAGAGACCCCCAAGTGCTGTTCGTGCCACAAATCAGTCGCGACGGCAGGTTTTCCACGCGTCCCGTGGTGAAGCAATATCTGATTGAAAGCTACGCCGGCGCGCCCATTTTTCTTCCCGACGGACAACTGTGGGGTGCGCTGTGTGCCTTGGACTCCAGGGCGGTCATATTCGACGACCCGGATCTGGCGGACACGTTAGGCCTGTTCGCGAGGCTGATCGGCTGCATCTTTTATTCGAATCTGACAGACGTCGGCAGCGGCTACAGCAAGAACGGTTGAAGTATTTTCGAATTACTAAAAAACAGCCCTGAATATTCAGGGCTGTTTCATTTCTGGCGTGGGAGATTGGCGCTCCATCCTTCAACACCCGCAGGAAACATCGACGTGGTGCGCAAAACCTGGTTCCAGGACAGGCGCTACGAGTCCGCCGCCCAAGAGCGGGCCGACGTTTGCATAGGGCTGAGCCGCACGCTGCCACTTGGCTTCTGAGCGAAACGCCGTTCCCCCCGTAATTGACTTTTATCAACCACTGACACGCTGTTCTCGCCAACATTGAAGCTGACGTGGCAGGGCGAAACCTCTGCCAACCACTGAGCGCTCCGGTTCGGGTTTCCGTGAGCCGCCGTCCATTCGCAAAGGAGAATTCAAAATGAGCAACTCCGTGAAGAAAATGCCGGTCACTACCGATACCAAAGACAAATCCCTTCAGCATCCGCTGACTGCAGACTTGTGGCGCCCTCTGGAAAAACTGCGCCAGCAGGTCGATCACCTGTTCGAAGACTTCAACCGCGGTTCGGGGCTTTCACCCTTTGGTCGTAGGCTGTTCGACGTCGAACCGCTCTGACGGCGCGAACTGATCGGTCACGGCATGCCGGCCGTGGATATCAGTGAAAAGGACAAAAGCTACGAGATCACCGCCGAATTACCCGGCATGGATCACAAGAACATCGAGATCAAATTGTCGAACGGCAGCCTGATCATCAAGGGCGAAAAGAAAGAGGACAAGGAAGAAAAAAGGAAGGGCTACCACCTGAGCGAGCGTCACTATGGTTCCTTCGAGCGGGTCTTCAACCTGCCCAAAGGCGTCGACGCCGAGAAGATCGACGCGAGTTTCAGCAAAGGTGTGCTGAGTATCTCGTTGCCGAAAAAGCCTGAAGCCATGAAAGCGGACAAAGTCGTACCGATCAAGGGCGAGTAAGTTTCGCGCTGTCGTACCCCTTGCCGGGAAACCGGCAAGGTTTTTTTACTGCCACCCTTTGCACAACTGTCGCAAACGCTGGCCGCACGGACTCACTATTTGCGGCTGGCCTTTTCCAGCATCCGGCTGGCGCGTTCATTGGCCTCATCGGCCGTACGTTGTGCCTGACTGGCTGCAGCGGCTGCCTGATCCGCCCTGGAATAAGCCGCGTCGGCACGGGATTGTGCCGCGTTTGCAGTGCTCTGGGCGGCGTCGATTCGCGTGTCCATTTCCTGCGCCTTTTTATTGCTGCACCCCGCGCTCATCGCCAAAAGGACGCTGAGCAGAACCACAGATAAACGCTTGTTCATGATGACTCTCCTTGGGTGATTGCGCCGGGAAAAGTCCGGCGCCCCTGAAGTATCTGGCGTCAGCACGGCCGGCCTCTGATTTTTGTCAATGAACGGCCAACCGGCAGGCAACTGGATGTTGGCAGTGTTAATCACCGGTCGACACTGCAATAAACCCATCACGGCATTTGTCGCAGGCAGACGTCGCTGTCAGACCGCCAACAGGTTGCACGGCACCTGATAAAGAATATGTTCGGTGGTGCTGCCCAGCAGCTTGTCCAGCCCGTGGTATTGCACCCGGCCCATGACGATCACATCCACATGCTGTGCATCGGCGAACTCACTGAGTGCGGCAACCGGGTGGCCGACCACGAAATGCCGGCGCTCGGCGGGTACTCCATAGCGCTTGGCCAGGTCGATATACGCGCTCTCGAACTCTCTGCGCAGTTCCTTGGTCAGCTCTGAAACCGTCAAGCCTTCGCCCAGCTCCTCCAGGTACTCCTGCGAAATGTCGTAGGCGTACAACAGATGCAACTCGGCGTCACACTGGATCGCCATGGCCGTGGCCTGATCGATGATGCGCTTGTTCAATTGGTCGTTGACCGGGTCGCTTGCGGAGGCGTCGACCGCTGCCACGATCTTGCGTGGCAATGTTTGGCCTGCCCCGCCCAGCAGATAGACCGGGACCGGGCAATGACGCAACAGGTGCCAGTCCAGCGGGGTGAAGAAGGCGCGTTTGAGCAACGACTCATGCTGCACTTGCTTGATCAGCAGGTCGGGCATCATCTCGGTGACGAGGTCGAGGATCTCTTGCTTCATGTCATCCGACCAGGCGACTTCGACTGTCACGTCAATGCCTCTGTCGCGCAGGTTGCCGGTCTGATATTTGAGCCAGTCGCGGTGATCCTGCAAATAGTTGGCCCGGGCTTTTTCCCGATCGCCTTCTTCAAGCAACCAGAGAATGTCCAATGACTTGACCAGCGCCACGATATGCAAGGTCGCCCCGCTGGCCTTGGCCAGCGCAGCCGCATGGCTGATCGCCGGAGAGCGGCGCAGAGCCGGATTGATCACCAGCAACAGACTTTGGTATTGGCTCATGATTGGTCTCCAGTCGGATGAACCGTGCGGAACGGTCAATATCGTCAACAGCGGATTTGAAGCGGTCACTCCTGCCGCTCGGTTGGAGGCACATCTGCAGCGGCACCCAGTTCGGCGCTGTCCCGGTACTCCGGCACTGACACCGACCAGCCCAGTTCCAGACTGATACGCCGCCGCAAAACGTCCGAGGCGTTGGGTTCGCCATGCACCACGTAGGTGTGTTTCGGTGCACGTTTGAAACCGCGCAGCCACTGGATGATTTCATCGGCATCGGCGTGCGCGGACAGGGTCTGCATCGGTACCACTTCAGCGCGGATCGGCACCTCCTGACCGTGGATACGCACTGACGGCGCACCGGCAACGATCTGTGCGCCTCGCGTGCCGCCGGCCTGGAAACCGGGCATCAGCAGCGAGTTGGCCGGGCTCGGCGCCAATGCCTTGAGGTGGTGCAGCACCCGTCCGCCGGTGGCCATGCCGCTGGCGGCAATGATCACGGCCGGAATGCGCTGATGATCGAGATCGATCGACTCCTGGGTCGAACGAATGAAACGCGTGCCTTGGCACATGCCCTCGCATTCTTGCAGCGACAACCGGTGCTCACTGCGAAAACGCTGATACAGACGCGTGACATCCGTCGCCATCGGGCTGTTGAGGTAGATCGGCAGATCCGGAATCGCGTGTTTCTGCTTCAAGCGATACAAGTGATACATCAGCAGTTGCGCCCGACCGACCGCAAATGACGGTACCAGGGTAATGCCATGGCGCAACGCCGTGCGGTTGATCACGTCGGTCAGTTGTTGCTCGGGGTCGTCGTCAGGGTGCTGGCGGTCACCATAGGTCGACTCGATCAACAGGTAATCCGTTTGCTCGATGGTTTCGGGGGCAAACATCAACGGATCGTTGGGCCGCCCCAGATCGCCGGAGCAGACCAGCGTGACACCGTCGGCAACCACCTCGACCGTGGCCGCACCCAGAATGTGTCCGGCACCGCGCAGCAAGATGCTCAGACCGGGAACAATCTCGACCCGATGATGCAACTCCACCGGCTGCAACAGTTTCAATGCCTGCTCGGCGTCCTGTTCGGTGTACAGCGGCAACGCCGGCGCATGCCTGGAAAAACCATGGCGGTTGGCGAATCCGGCCTCTTCTTCTTGCAGGCGCCCACTGTCGAGCAACAGGATTTTCACCAGTTCACAGGTTGCTGCGGTGGCATAGATCGGGCCACGGTAGCCGTTGCGCACCAGCACCGGCAGGTAGCCACTGTGATCCAGATGAGCGTGAGTCAGCACGATCGCGTCGAGATCCCGCACGGGCAGCTGGAAAGGATCCCAGTTGTGCAGGCGCAATTGCTTGTAACCCTGAAACAGCCCGCAGTCGATCAGCACATGCCGATCGCGGTGATCCAACAGGTATTTGCTGCCGGTGACCGTGCCTGCCGCTCCCAGAAAGGTGATTCGCATGGCCGTCTCCTGAATGTGGATGAGAACGCCGACACTTTCAGCCCAAAACGCCGACTCATGGCTGTTTCGAGATGGTTGCCGGCTATTTGCGATTGGCCTTCTCAGCCAGCCGTTTGGCACGCTCATTCGCTTCATCGGCAGCACGTTGCGCCTGTTCCGCCTTGAGCACCGCCTCATCGGCCCTCAGCCTGGCAGTCGCCGCGTTGTCTTCAGCGGACTCCAGCCGCGCGTTGAGTTCATCGGCTTGCCGATGACTGCAACCAGTGGTCGCTGCCAGCAGCACACTCAGCACCACAATCGGCAAGCGCTTGTTCATGGTTGTTCCCTCGATTGCTCACGACGGCAAAGGTCATGATTCGAGTATCTGGCGTTATCCGGTCACCACTCTGATCTTTGTCAAACAATCACCGACTTGCAGTCGCCATCAGCCAATGCGAGGGCGAGGCCGGCATTGTTGATATACCTCAATGCGCGCGCGTCGCCGCGGTGTAGAAAAACAACAGCAGGTACGTTTTGACCTGATCGACACCTACTGAAAGAGGACACCGTCATGAGCGACTTGAACCTGCGCAAAAATATTCTCGAAGAACTCGAGTTCCAGCCGGAAATCGATGCCGCCAACATCGGCGTCACGGTGGAGGACGGTGTGGTCACCCTCAGCGGGCATGTCAAAAGCTATGCCCAGAAGGTCAGTGCCGAGCGCGCAGTGAAACGCATGAAAGGCGTGCGCGCAGTGGCTGAAGAGCTCCAGGTACGACTGGACAGGAATGCCGGCACCGCAGATGACACCATCGCTGCCCGGGCGCTGAAGATAATCCACTGGAGCTGCGACATTCCCGAAGGTGACGTCAAGGTCATCGTGCAGAGCGGACGCATCACCCTGGAAGGTGAAGTCGACTGGCAGTATCAGAAGGAAACCGTCGAGCGTTCGGTACGCAAGCTGTCCGGTGTGACCGGCGTGAGCAATTGCATCACCCTGCGTCCACGGCTGGACGTCTTCGATATTCAGCAACGCATCGAGGCCGCGCTCAAACGTAACGCCGAAGTCGATGCCCAGGACATTCACGTCAAAGTCGAAGGCGATGTGGTGCGGCTCGAAGGCCGGGTTCACCTGTGGCGCGAACGCCAGATTGCCGAGCGCGCGGCCTGGTCAGTGCCCGGCGTTGGCCGGGTCGAAGACCATCTGTTGCTGGCGTGACACGCTCGTCTTCCTGGAGCCAGGCCAATGCTTGCCGTCACACTGATCAACAGCCTGGTCGTGGTCATCGCGGTAGTGATCCACTATGAGTGTCTGCTGCGCCTGAATGACTGGATGCCGCGCCTGAAAATCTGGAGCCGGTTCAGAATCGTTGTCGGGGTGTTGGGCAGTCTGCTGGCCCATGCCATCGAGGTCTGGGCGTTCGCCGTGGTTTATTTCCTGATGTCCCGCGCGGGCGAATGGGGACAGCTGACCGGCAACTTCGACGGCTCTTTGATGGATTGCGTGTACTTCTCCTTCACGACGTACACGACCATCGGTTTCGGCGATATTTCGCCGGTCGGCCACCTCAAGTACCTGACGGGGCTTGAGGCCTTGACCGGCCTTGTCCTCATAACCTGGACCGCGTCGTTTCTGTTTCTGGAAATGCAGAAATACTGGAAGAACAAATAGCCACTCATGGCGTCTGGCGGGGTGTCCATTGCCAGTTGCGCACTTCGGGAAGGTCTTCGCCGTGCTCGATGAGGTACAGCTTGTGTTGCTCCATGACGGCCCAGTAACGCTCCCGCGCAACGTTTACGAGATCCTGCAGGCGTGGCACCCGCTCGATCACGTCCAGCGCCAGTCGGTAGCGATCAAGATCGTTGATCACGGCCATGTCGAACGGCGTAGTGGTCGCGCCCTCCTCCTTGAAACCTCGTACGTGAAAGTTGGCATGATTGGCGCGTTTGTAGACCAGCCGATGGATCAGCGCCGGATACCCGTGAAAGGCAAAAATCACCGGTCTGTCGACGGTGAACAGCGCATTGAACGCGCTATCCGACCAGCCATGAGGGTGCTGACTGGACGGCTGCAGCAGCATCAGGTCGACGATATTGACCACCCTGACGCGCAAGTCCGGCACATAGTCGCGCAACAGGGTCAAGGCGGCCAGGGTTTCCAGCGTCGGCACATCGCCGGCGCAGGCCATGACGACGTCCGGCTCCTGATCATCGTGACTGGCCCACGCCCACCGGCCGCCACCTGCCTGGCAGTGTTGCTGTGCCGCGTCGATGCTCAGCCACTGCCATTCCGGTTGCTTGCCGGCGACGATGACGTTGATGTAATTACGGCTGCGCAGGCAGTGGTCGGCGACCGATAACAGGCAGTTGGCATCGGGCGGCAAGTAGATGCGCGCCACGTCCGGCTTCTTGTTCGCCAGCATGTCGATGAATCCCGGATCCTGATGCGAGAACCCATTGTGGTCCTGACGCCAGACGTGGGAGGTCAACAGCAGGTTCAGCGATGCCACAGGTTTGCGCCACGGCACCTCGGCGGCTGTCTTCAGCCATTTGGCATGCTGATTGACCATCGAGTCGATGATATGGATAAACGCCTCATAGCACGACAGCCATCCATGCCGACCCGTCAGCAAATAGCCTTCCAGCCAGCCCTCGCACACCTGCTCGCTGAGAATTTCCATCACCCGGCCGTCCGCCGACAGGTTCAGGTCGTCAGGTTCCAGCGGATCGATCCAGGTCTTGGCGCTGACCTCATACACCGCATCAAGGCGATTGGAGGCGGTTTCGTCAGGGCCAAACAGCCGAAAGTTGCGGCTGGCCAGGCTGTTTTTCATCACATCACGCAGGAATTCTCCCAGCACTCGGGTGGCTTCGGCGCGCAAAGTCCCCGGCCCAACCACGCTCACGGCGTAATCGGCAAAACCCGGCAGGTCCAGCGCACGCAGCATCACACCGCCATTGGCGTGGGGATTGGCACTCATGCGCCGGTGTCCGGTGGGCGCTAGCGCGGCGATTTCCGGCATCAAGGCACCTTGGGCATCGAACAATTCCTCGGGACGATAACGGCTCAGCCACTCTTCCAGTTGTTGCAAATGGAGCGGTTGGGTGAAGTCGGCCAGCGGCACCTGATGCGCGCGCCACGTGCCTTCAACCCGATGGCCGTCGACAAATCCGGGGCCGGTCCAACCCTTGGGCGTGCGTAACACCAGCATCGGCCAGAGCGGCCGTGACACTGCCCTGGACGGCGGCCGTTGCCGCGCTTCGAGCTGAATCTGGCTAATCTTCAGCACGATGGTGTTGAGTGTCTGCGCCAATGCCTGATGCACTTGCACCGGATCATCGCCCTCAACGAAAAAGGGACCGTAGCCATAGCCGTACATCAGCGCCGAGAGTTCATCCTCGCTGATTCTGGACAGCAACGTCGGGTTGGCAATCTTGTAGCCGTTGAGGTGCAGGATCGGCAGCACCGCCCCGTCACGCACCGGGTTGAGGAATTTGTTCGAGTGCCAGCTGGCCGCCAGCGTGCCGGTCTCCGCCTCACCGTCGCCGATCACGCAGGCGACAATCAGGTCAGGGTTATCGAACGCGGCCCCATAGGCATGCGCGAGGCTGTACCCCAACTCCCCGCCCTCGTGAATCGACCCTGGAATCTGTGCCGACACATGACTTGAAATTCCGTACGGCCAGGAAAACTGACGAAACAGGCGCAGCAGACCGTTGGTATTGCGCTCCACCGCCGGATAACACTCGGTATAGGTGCCTTCCAGATAGGTCTGCGCCACGATCGCCGGCCCGCCATGACCGGGGCCGGTCACAAAAAGCATGTTGAGGTCGTACTGTTTGATCAGCCGGTTGAGGTGGGTGTAGATCAGGTTAAGCCCCGGCGTCGTGCCCCAATGCCCCAGCAAACGCGGTTTGATATGAGCCCGGCGCAAAGGCTCCTTGAGCAGCGGGTTGTCCTTGAGGTAAATCTGCCCGACAGCCAGGTAATTGGCAGCGCGCCAGTAAGCGTCCAGGCCTTCCAGTTGTTGCGCATTGAGGAAATCGCTCATGAGGTTTACCGCCCCGGGTTCGCTGAACAGAGATTCGTCCGTCGATTCTGAAAGCCTGAAACCTGCAAGACTTGATTTAAATCAAGCGCCGTCATCAGTGCTCCGGTTCTATGGGAAACAGACGCTGCAGGAGGGAGCGCAACTCAGCGCTTTCTTGCAACGCGAGGAGAATCATCGTGCGTGCCATGGTCCTGTATTCACCCGGGCAACCGCTGCAATGCGAAGAACGGCCGATCCCCACGCCCACCGCGCAGCAACTGTTGCTCAGGGTACTGGCTTGCGGGGTGTGTCGTACCGATCTGCACCTGTTCGACGGCGAGTTGCCACAAGCGGTTCTGCCCCGCGTGCCGGGGCATGAAATCGTCGGAGAAGTCATCGCCGCAGGCGCCGATGTGGCAGTTGAATGGATTGGCCGGCGGGTTGGCGTGCCGTGGCTGGGCTGGACCTGCGGCGAATGCGTCTTCTGCCGCTCGGGGCGGGAGAACCTCTGCGATCAGGCGCAGTTCACCGGTTGTCAGCTGGATGGCGGCTATGCCGAATACACCGTCGCCGATCAGCGCTTCTGCTTTGCAATCCCGGATACGCTGAGCGACATTCAGGCGGCGCCGTTGTTGTGCGCCGGCCTGATCGGCTTTCGCGCCTTGCAAATGGCTCAGGGCGCGCAACACCTGGGGCTATACGGATTTGGCGCGGCGGCACATCTGGCAATTCAGATTGCCCGCGGTCGCGGGCAACAGGTCTACGCCTTTACCCGAGCGGATGACCACGAAGGCCAGGCCTATGCACGCACCCTCGGCGCCGAATGGGCCGGGCCTTCGGATCAGCCACCACCCCATGCGCTGGACGCCAGCCTGATCTTTGCGCCCGTCGGGGCGCTGGTGCCACTGGCACTGTCCGCCACCGTCAAGGGCGGCTGCGTGATTTGCGCCGGCATCCACATGAGCGATATCCCCGCCTTTCCCTATCGTCTGCTGTGGGGCGAACGCAGCGTACGCTCCGTGGCCAACCTGACCCGTGAAGACGGCGTTGCGTTTTTTGCGCAGTTGCAGCACACCCCCGTGCATTGCGACGTCACCCGTTTTGCCCTGAAGGACGCCAATCAGGCGCTGACACGTCTGCGCAGCGGGCACTTCAACGGCGCCATCGTGCTGACACCCTGAGACTCTGCGGGAGGCGCCCGACGCCACTGATTGACAACGTCCTGCTCGCCCCCCCGTCACCACTCGGCCGGTACAAACCGGTTACGCCCCGCCGTCTTGGCGTTATACAGCGCCTGGTCGGCCACCTCGATCAAACCTGGCACGTGATCCAGTCGTGCCCCCGACGCCGCCGCAATCCCGATGCTCACGGTCACACGCCCGACCGGGCTGGAGGGGGTGCGCAATATGCGCTTGCGCGAGGCGATCCAGGATCAATTGCGCGACGACCGTTGCACCGGCGACGTCGGTGTCCGGCATGATCACCGCCATTTCTTCTCCGCCATAACGCGCCAGCAGATCCGACGGGCGCCTTACGCAACCCTCGAGGATTCTGCCGACCTTCTGCAGACAAGCATCGCCGGCGACATGCCCGAATGAATCGTTGAACAGCTTGAAGTAATCGATATCGATCATCAGCAACGCCAGCGTCGTGCCGTCACGTTGGGCGCGCCGGGCTTCCATGGCGAGGCTCTCATCGAAGCAGCGCCGGTTGGCCAGACCGGTCAGGGCATCCTTCATCGCCAGCAACTCAAGCTGGCGATTGGAGGAGAGCAACTGCTGCTGCGTGCCACGCAATTGCTCTTCAGCCCTGGTACGCCGGCGGATATCCAGCATCAGGCACCAGCCGATCAGCCCGGTCAGCCCCAGCAATCCCGTGACCACCACAGCCGACAGCCAGGCTTCCATGCGCCACGCCGCGAGGGCCTCGCGCTTGCCGAGAGCGACGGTGGTAATCAGCGGCAGCCGGTCGCTCTTGCGGAAGGCGTAAAGCCGCTCGACGCCATCCAGGCTGGAGGTAAACGACGCGGTGCCGACGGATCGATCGACCAGATACTTCGCATAGATCGGCGACTTGGAAAAGTTGCGCCCCATGTCCTGCTCGCGGAAGGGATAGCGCACCAGCAACGTACCGTCGGTATAGGACAAGCCGATGGCGCCCTCCTGCCCCACATCGATCTTGCCGAACAGGCGCAGAAAGTTTTCGACCCCCAGCGTCACCGCCACCACCCCGGCAAATTCGCCGTGCGCATCGTTGAAACGGCGGCTGACGGTTATCACCCACTCCTGATTGGAGCGGCTCTGGATCGGCGGACCGATAAAGGTGTCGCGGCTCGGATCGTCGCGATGATGGATGAAGTAGGCGCGATCACGGCTGTTGGCCCCGGCCGGAATCGGTCGGTTGGACGACATCAGCCAGCGGCCCTGATTGTCGTAGATGGTGATGCCGCTGAGCTGCGGCATCAGCGGTTCCTGACGGTTGACCAGTGCGCTCAGACGCTGGATCTGCGCGGGGCCACTGCCTTCGGTTTCCAGACGTTCGACGAGCCCGAGCAGCAGCAACGAACTCTGGCGCACAATGCCCTCGGAATAAGTCGCCAGCGCCTGGGTCAGGTTCAAGCCATGAACGTTGACTTCCTCCAGCGCACGCTCGCGAGAGGCCAACACTTTCCATACCGTCAGCGACGCGAGGGAACAGCCGATCACCAACAACAACAGCACTACCAGGCGGGTATCACGCTTCACATCACTACCTTTGGGCAAATCCGGTTTCCGTTCCTGCGGCGGGTCGACCGACTCGATGACTACAGCCGCTTGTCCTTGTCGCGGGCAAGGATACAAGTCGCACGGGCTTGCTGCAGCAACAGAATAGGTGGCGCAAAAAACACGCCGCAGACTTCAGAAAAGCCATCGCGCCTGGGGAAACGATGACAAGCATGCCAGACCAAACCATCGCCAGGCTTTCAGGACTGGACGGCTGAAGAGCGGCAGAAGCCAACTTTCTGACGCCTGTTTCACGACCCTTGGCCGAAGATTTGCCAAGCAAAAAAAAATTGGCACTTTTGCACAACAAGTTGACATCCAAAAGCATGCCACGGGCGACCGATATCATTAGAGTATGCGCCCTTAAAAAGGAAAGGACTCTTGATGACTCAGTCACTCTCACGGCGCGTTGTGGCGATTACCGGCGCCCTGGGGAATCTCGGCGAGACCCTGGCGGACATGGCCGCCGCCCGGGGCGCGGATCTGGTGCTGATCGATCAGGCGACGATCACGCTGCCCAGTTCCCATAACCGACTGGTCCTGTCCGGCATCGACCTGACTTCCTTTGCCGATTGCCAGGACGTCGCCCACCAGATCAATCGCTACTTCGGGCGCCTCGATGCATTGGTAAACGGCGCCGGCGGTTACGCGTGGGAGCCATTGCTCGGTGGTGCGATAGAAGCTTGGGATCGGCTCTACTCGCTGAACCTTCGAACCGCCTTGAACGCCAGCAAAGCCCTGCTGCCGTTGCTGCTGCAATCCTCAGCGGGGCGCATCGTCAATATCGGCGCGAGCATGGCAGCCAGGGCCGGACTGGGGATGGGCGCTTACGCTGCGTCGAAATCCAGCGTACTGCGCCTGACCGAAAGCCTCGCCGAAGAGCTCAAGGACATGAGCATCACGGTCAATGCCGTGCTACCGAGCGTGCTCGACACCCCGCAAAACCGTGAGGCCATGCCCGACGCCGAGCACCAGCGCTGGGTGACGCCCGCGCAACTGGCGGCGGTCATTCTGTTTCTGATTTCGGAACAGGCGTCTGCGGTCACCGGTACCGGCATTCCGGTGATCGGGCGCATGTAGGGTCTACTGACGCCGCGCGCCTTGGCGACGTCGCTTTCTTCACCTTTCGGAAAAGCAAGATCACCGGATGACCGGACTTCCCCTCCCCCCATGCGACCCGCCACTTCCAGCGCTGCTTTCGTGAACCACGTCCTTGATGTCGCCGAGCAACACGGTTGCGATAGCGACTGGCTGTTGCAGCAGACCGGACTCTCACGCGAGCAGTTGTCCGATTCGATTGTGCGCATTCCCATGCACCAACTGCGGACCTTGCTGGAACTGGCGGCGCGCAGCAGCGACCTGCCGCATTTCGGTCTGCTGGTCGGCGCCGCCGTGCGCCCCGGCACCTACGGCGTACTGGGTTATGTGCTGATGACCAGTGCGACGCTCGGCGAGTCGCTGAACATGATTCTGCGGTTCGGCAAGATCGTTTATGACAGCCCGTCCAGCCAGACCCGGATCGTCATCGGCGACGGCCGCGTGACCCTCGAAGATCAGCGCATCAATGAACTCGAGCCTTACTGCGCCCTGCATCAAGAAACATTAATGGCCGGCTGGGCAGCGTTCGGCCGCTGGTTGATCGCCAGCAACTCGCCGATGCTGGAGGTCAGAATGAGGCATCCGGCGCTCGGCGAGCCGGCACTCTACGAAGCGTTTTTTGGTTGTCCGGTGCAGTTCGAAGCCGGGAGCAACGCGCTGGTGTTCGCCGAATCGACCCTCTCGTCACGCATTCAGGGCGCCGACCCGCGCATGCATCGCAGCATGCTGCTGGAGGCCGACTGGCAGTTGTGTCTGTCGTACCCGGCATTTTCCGTGACCGACCGTTTGCGCGCCTTGCTCACCGAACAGTTGCCGACCGGCGATTTCAGCCTGAAAAGCCTGGCCCGACAGCTGGCGATTTCGCCGCGCACCTTGCAACGCAAACTGGCGGCGGAAGGGGAAAATTTCAATCAGGTGCTGGAAACCATGCGCATGGAACTGGCCGACCATTACCTGCGCCGCACCGAGACCAGCATCATGAACATCGCCCTGATGCTGGGTTACTCGCAGGCCAGTTCTTTCAGCCATTCCTTCCGTCAGGCGCGCGGGATTTCGCCGGTGGATTACCGCAAGTTGCTGCGCGCCAGATAAGCCCGATCACGGCTTCAGTTCCAGCAGCGGCTGGCCCTTTTTCACCACATAGGTTGCCAGTTCCACGCCGTGGTCCTGGCCGACGTTCCTCGCCACATGGGCCACGCCCGCCGGGATGAACAGTGAGTCGCCGGCCTTTAGCGTGACCGCCGGGCGCCCCTCCAGTTGATACTCCAGCGTGCCACTGAGCACATGCGCCACCTCGACACCCGGATGCGCATGCCGCGGCGCGGTGACACCCGGGTCGAAGTCGATACGCGCCTGGATCACTTCGCGATCCGCGTCCCCCAGGTCCTGACGCATCAGCTCGGTACGGCTCAGGCCCTGTTGCCAGCTCATGGCCTGAGCCTCCGCCGCCTGCGCCAGACCGGTGAATGAAACCAGTGCGGCCACAGTGGCCAGAATCAGTGTGCGTTGCATGCAATTGCCCTCTCGACAGTGGTGGTGTGAAGGCCTGCACTGTGAGCGCCGGGTGTAGCGCTGATGTGTCGAAAAACCCGGGTTTGGTCTCGCCGTGTATCGTGCGCACCGCTGAATACACGGCCGTACAAAACACACCGGCTGTGTATCACAGTGTGTACAGACGCCCCGGCGATACATGAACTTGAATCACCGCGTTTTTTCGACATGGGCCAGATACGTCCCGGCGTTCCAATGCCTGCAAGGTTTGCCGGGCTCAGCCCGCACCTGCCCCCGACAGGTTTGCCAAGGAGACTTCAACATGAAAAACGCAGCACTCAACCGTATGAACATCCTCGCCGTGGCGCTGTTCGGCGCGCTGGCGGCGACGCAAATGCCAGTGGCCGCCGCCGCGCAGCCGGCTCCCGCTAACCCC